>JAUWTR010000156.1 GCA_030614645.1 Candidatus Aminicenantota bacterium | reverse complement strand
CACGCTGGGGAAAATTCGCGTGTTTTCGTAGCAACTGACCTGATTTTTGCTTAAGGATCAAAAAGCTTAGAAAGAAGGAAGGAGCTCCATTTTCCATAAAAAGTTGAAGGCTTGCATGGAAAAATGTTAGAATACTTTTTCTTTGCGATATTAAAACGGAGGGATGGCCGAGTGGCTGAAGGCGGCGGTCTTGAAAATCGCTTCACGTGCAAGCGTGACGGGGGTTCGAATCCCTCTCCCTCCGCCATTTTGAAAAATAATCTAAAAATGTTAGAATACTAAAACCACGAAAATATACGGAGAGGTGCTGGAGTGGCTGATCAGGGTCGCCTGCTAAGCGACTATACCGACTATATCGGTATCGTGGGTTCGAATCCCACCCTCTCCGCCAGTACCACCAATGAATATTAGAACTATAACAACCGGTTTTAATCTAAAAATTCCATTTTCTGAAAAGCAGATACGTAAAATTTCTGAGGTCAGCCTAAAGATCAAGAAGGCATATGAGAAATCTGGATATAAAGTACAGACCGTACGGATAGCTACCCAGCCCTGGGAAGAATATAATTTGTCAAAAAAACAGCTAGAGGAACTGGTAGTACGCCTAGAAAAAGTAATTGAAGATCTTGGGATAGATTATTTTAATATCGGGACTACCCGGGAAGCAAAAAATATTCCTTTACTCTTAAACCTATTTAAGAAGACAAAAAGGGGATTTTGTACTGTAATGGTCTGCGATAATAAAGCTATAGACCATGAAGCTGCCAGAAGTACTGCCCGATTGATGAAGCAGCTTTCAACAGTAGAAGCCAATGGTTTTGCAAACCTGAGATTTGCCGCAATTTTTAATAACAAGCCTGGAAGTCCGTTTTACCCGGCCGCATATCATAAAGGTCCGACTGCCTTTGGTATCGGAACTGAAAACAGTGACCTGGTATATAAGGCATTTTCTCTGGCCAGAAAGGTTGAGCAAGCTGAAAAAGTCCTGAAAGATATTTTAACTGCTGAATACAAAAAAATTGAAAAAATTGCATTGCGTATGAGCAGAGATGAAAAAATAAAATACAGCGGTATAGATGTCTCTATCGCCAGCTCTGTGAAGCGTGATAAGAGTATAGCGTTTGCTTTTGAAAAGCTGGGGCTGGGAAGATTTGGAGAAGCAGGAACACTTGCTGTTGCAAAAATAATAACCGAAACTCTCAATAAGCTACCTGTAAAAAAATGCGGGTATTCTGGATTGATGCTGCCGGTGCTGGAGGATTTCGGCCTGGCAAAGAGAAATGACAAAAGATATTTCAACCTGAATAATCTGCTTTTGTATTCAGCTGTATGTGGGACTGGTCTGGATACAATACCATTACCCGGGGATATTTCTGAAAAGAAGCTTTATGCTCTGTTGCTTGATATTGCCTCGCTTGCGCTTAAATTGGATAAGCCGCTTTCAGCAAGGTTAATGCCTATACCCGGGAAAAAAGCAGGGGATAAAACCGAGTTTTCTTTTGGTTATTTTGTGAACACTAAAATTATGGATTTATAAAAAACAGTTTGATGGGAAAATCAGGAACTTCTTGAATAAAATTACGTATTACAAAGTATTATTATTGAGAAATTAAATAAAGATTCTTGGGAAAAATATGAGGTGTAAGATGAAAAAAACAGGTAGAATTGTTTTAAGCTTGATAATAGTGATTTCTTTTTGTGATTTGTTGGAAGCTCAGAAGATCAAAACCATTGACGGTGTCAAAACAATTCTCAATGGAAAGAAACCAAAACCTCCCAAAGCAACTCTCTCTAACCTCAGGCTTGAAGAAGAATTGACAATCGGGGAGGGGGATGACCCGGAAAAGTCATTTTCTGAAGTAACTGGATTTTCAGTAGATGATAATGGTTATATATATGCCCTTGATATTAAGGATCGTAAAGTAAAGATATTTGATGATTCCGGGGCTTATGTACGGTCGATCGGAAAGAAGGGGCAGGGCCCTGGTGAACTTAATATGCCTTCGGGAATCCTGATATCCCAGGAGAATGAATTGATTATTGAGGACACTCTTAACCGAAGATTAGCAGTTTTTACTTTAGAGGGAGAGTTTATAAAGAACATCTCTTTAGCTGACAGGCTTGGTCTAGTCAATCTTATGCAGGATTCGCAAGGATATTTTTTGGGCAGGGAAATAGGATTAGATGGTGACAAGATGTATTTTGAGATAAAAAAATATGATGCAGAGTTAAAGCCTTTCTTCACTTTTGATAAGATTGAATTTGCGGTTCCCTTGCCTGGAACAAAGATAAACATAATGGATTTAATGTCCCTATATCAATTCGATGAGGAGGGGAATATTTTTTATGGCCGCAACCAGGAATATGAAATAAAGGTTTTTGATGCTGAAGGCAATCATACCCTCAGTATTCGAAAGGATTATAACCCGGTTAAAATAACCCAGGAAGATAAAGATGAGATGTTGGATCGAATTCCCAATGTTACGCCTGGGGTAAATATTAAAGAAATGTTTGAATTTCCGAAGCAATATCCACCCTACCAGTTTTTTTCCCTAGATGAACAGGGAAAAATATTTGTCCGGACATGGGAAAAGGGAGAGATTAAAGGGGAATATGTTTTTGATATTTTTAATCCCGAGGGAATATTTATTGTTCAATATATTTCAAAAGCGGATATTAGGTTGTGGAAAGATAATAAAATGTATTCAATAGAAGAAACTGATGCTGGTTTTAAAGTTATTAAAAGATATGGAGTATATTGGGAATAGAGAATAATTAATAGCTTGTTATTTCTTTTTTTTCTTGGTGCTGGTCTTAGTAATATTTTGTGATTTTACTTTCCTCTTTTTCTTCTGTTTTAAAAGGTCTTTGTCTGACATTTCTAAAAGGTTAGCGACTTTATCCGGGCCAGAAGCTTGAAGCCCGATGGATACGGTATAAGGAATTTTTTTTCCGGTTTTATTTTCTTTTTCTATTTGCTTAAATATCCTTTGGCGGACGTTTTCGCCTTCATGTTTTTTAGTGTGAGGCATTATAATCGCGAATTCATCTCCGCCATAACGTGCGGCTATATCGATCTTGCGAATATTATTTTTTATAATAAGGGCAATATTTTTCAGAACATTGTCTCCGGCAGGATGCCCTGAATTATCATTGATCTTTTTAAAATCATCAATATCGAGCATAAGCAGTGCCAGAGTGTTTCCATAGCGTTTACATCTCTCGATTTCTTTTTGAAGCTGCTCATCAAAGTTTTTCCGGTTAAATACTCCTGTGGTAGCATCGACTTTTGCCATGTTTTGAACAAGGCCCAGATAATATATTTTTTCAATACTAATAGCCGCATAATCAGCTATGGTTGTTAGGATTTTGAGTTCAGTAGGAGAGAAAGGTTTTTTATCCAACCTGTTGATAAGTTCAATTACTCCGATAACGTCATTATTTACTTTTAACGGGACTCCGATGATTGATTTGGTCTTAAAGCCAGTTATCTTGTCTATATGTAAGGAGAAGCGAGAGTCTTTGCTGACATCTCCTACAAGGGCAGGCTTTCCGTTTTTAATTATCCAACCGGCTATACCCGTGTCCTTGGGAATTCTTAAGTCTTGTAATTTATCCGAACTTTCTCCAGTTGCAATTTTAAAATATAACTCATCTTTTTCTTTATCAATGAGAAGCAGCGACCAGTTACAGGGAGCAAAGATATCACCGATTTTTTCCATGATCTGCTCCATAGCTTCGTTGATACTCTTTGCGGCTGCGATTCCGATGCCGATATCTGCGAAAAAGGATAGTTTTACAAATTCGTCCAGGTTATTATTAACTTCTTTTTTAATTTCCATACTTGCTTTCCTCTATAAAAAAAATATCACAGAGGGTGTTTATTGTCAATTTGTCTTGAAATTTTATAGTGCTACATCCGTTCCGGCTGAGGTATTCCAATTAACTCAAGTGCGGTTTTTAAAGTTTTCAGGACAAAATGTATGGTCAAGATCCGGATATTTTTTATATCTCCGTTTTTCTCGGATAATATGGAGTATTTATGATAATAAGCATTGAATTTTTGACATAGTTCAAAAGCAAATTTTGCCAGATGAAGAAATTCCAGAGAATTAAGGGAGTGCAGTATTTCTTCATCCAGTTTTGAAGCGAAAAGAATGATCTCCCAAAAATCGGAATATTCTGATTCAGGAAGCACTTCAAGGCGGATATCGCTGGATTTGATAAGAGACTGGAGATCAGTTTGATCAAAGCCAAAATTTTCTTCTAATTTCCGGAAAATACTATTAATACGGACAAAGGTATACTGCAAATACGGTCCGGTTTCACCTTCAAAGCTTAAAGCATCTTCAAAGTCGAAGATTATAATAGAATTGCGGGCAAATTTTAGCATAAAATACCGGACTGAACCAGAAGCGATCTTTTGGGCTATATGTCTTTTATTTTCAGCTGAAAGGTTTGGGTTTCTTTTTTCAACTTCAACTAGAGCTTTCTCCTCCAGCTTGTCCAGCAGGTCGTCAGCTTTGACTCCTAATCCTTTTCTTCCAGAGACTTCGAGAAAATCTTTATCTCTATCTTCTTTGGAAACATTCACATCAAGCTCCTCTAAGCTTTTAGGGGAGAGAGCAACCATTTCATAGGAAAAATGAGTGGATTTTTCTGCTTGTTTTGCAAATTTCAGGGATCTAAGACCCTGAACAACGATTTTTTGAGGATATGCCTGCCGGATATCGATGACATTATAAACACGGCTGCCTTGTCCGAATTCAGGGGAATTTGCATTTTTTTTAGAAGACGTGATCCAAATAGTCTTTTTCCCCTGTTTTACAAATGATTTATAGAAAAAATCTTTTTTTAAAAGGCCGAATTTCCAGAGCTGGTAAGCGATGTCTTTTCCGACATAAGTGACGATCCCATTGGAACGCACCAGAATTTTTTCCTGCTGGTTTTCGTCTTCTAATTTCATAACCCAGCAGCCTTTATTTGCACCTTCCTCTGCAAAATAAGTGGCTTTTTTCTCTTTAAGTAGTTGGAATGCTAATTTCCAGAATTTAAGCCTGATTATACTGCTTTCACAGGCTTGCAGGTCATAAGAGATATCCATTCTCTGCATAGTTTTAAGATGAGCTTTAAGTATACGCTGGGAAATATGCTGGGCAAGCTTGGCTTCCACGCCAGTCCCTTCCTCTATATTTTTCAGGATTGTTGATTTCTTCTCCTTGCTGCCCGGATGGTGCTCGATATAATCTGCCACTCTTGTGTATAGGTCCCAGCAGTAAAAAT
>JAUWTR010000217.1 GCA_030614645.1 Candidatus Aminicenantota bacterium | reverse complement strand
GTGATCAAAAATGCAGTATAAAAGCTCATGAAAAGATATTTGATCGAGAGATTGCCCCGGCCCGGACCTTTGGTTTCTTAAAAGATGTTCCTGCTCTTAAAGCGAAAAATCTAGCTCAGGGAGGCTCGTTAAAAAACGCCTTGGTGCTTGATTCTCAGGGTCTCATAAACGGCCCGCTTCGGTTCCCAGATGAGTTTGTCCGCCATAAAATCCTGGATCTGATAGGAGATATAGCTTTACTGGGGAGTCCAATATTTGCTCATTTTTTAGCTAAGAGAGCAGGTCACAAGCTTCATTTAAAAGCAATTCGTTTTATAAAGGATAATAAGGATTATTGGACCTTTGCCTAGGTCCGATTTTCCTTGTCAAAAAACCTGTATTAGGATAAAATGTTTACAATCAATAAATTAGTATAATATTTAGGAGTAAAAAGTGACAGAAGAAAAAGACACACCCAAAAAAAAATCTTTTAAAGATGCACTAGCTGCTTACAGTAAAAGTATGAAGATTTTTCGAAAAGGCGATTTTCAAAAAGCTGCAGGTGCCATTAAAGAATTCCTGAAAGAATATCCTTCTGAAATGGAACTTACGGATCGGGCAAATATTTATCTTAATATCTGTGAAGGAAGGTTGAATAAAGATAAAATCATATTAAAAACATTTTCAGACTATTATCAATATGGCGTTTATAAGATGAACCAGGGAGAGTTTAAAGAATCTCTGAAAGCATTAGAAAAGGCCCGCGAAAAAAAGCCTAAAGAAGGGAAGGTCTTTTATTTAATGGCGAATGTGTTTTGTTTAATGGAAGATGAAAAAAAATGCCTGGAGTATTTAAAGAAAGCTGTTAAAATGGATGATTTTTTTGGGCTATTGGCTCAGAACGAAACCAATTTTGAGACTTTCCAGGAAAATAAAAAATTTAATCTGATAACTAAAGCTAAATGACAAAACAATTTCACGCTCTGGTATTGGCTGCTGGTAAAGGCACCAGGTTCAAATCAGAAATAATCAAAGTCCTCCATACTTTGATGGGAAAATCGATGGTTAAAATAGTAGTGGATTCTATATCCCAGCTAAAGCCTAAAATGACCCACCTGATAGTAGGATATCAAAAAGAGGCGCTTATGGAGGAGTTTTCTGGGGACGGGATCAGTTTTATTACCCAGAAACCCCAATTGGGAACTGCACATGCAGTTATGGCAGCGAGTAAAACTCTTTCGAAGTATAAAGGGGATGATGTTCTCATCATGAACGGAGACCTTCCCTTGATCAGGCCGAATACTTTATGTCCTTTGTTAAAACAGCACCAGAGGCAGGGGAATGCACTTACGTTTATGTCAGCGGAAATGGTTGATCCTACAGGGTTCGGCCGCGTGATCTACCTGGATAAAAACAGAATAAGGATCATAGAAGAAAAAGATGCTACCCTAGAGCAGAGAAAACTTAAAGAGGGAAATGTAGGTATCTATGTTTTTAAAATAAAGGATATGATATCAGCTCTTTCAAAGATCTCCAATAAAAATAAAAAGGGAGAATATTACCTTACAGATATAATTGAGATTTTATCATCCTCCGGGAAAAAAGTCGGAGTCCAAAAGACTAAACACGTCAGAGAGATAGTAGGAGTAAACGACCGTTTTGAGCTGGCTAAAGCAGTAAATATATTACGTATGAGAAAAATTGAATCTATGGCGCTAAAAGGAGTGACATTTTATGATCCTGCTTCAACCTGGATTGATTTTGATGTAAAAATTGGCAGAGATACTGTTATTTATCCTTTTGTTGTCCTTGAGGGGAATTCTGTTATTGGCCAAGAGTGCACTCTATACCCGGGCGCTCATATTATAGATTCAAGGCTGGGCAGAGGTGTAAAAATTCTTTCCTCTACTATGATAGAGGAAAGCCGCATAGCTGATAGAGCCCAGATCGGGCCTTTTACTCATCTAAGGCCTAACAATATAATAAAATCAGGAGCAAAAGTCGGAAATTTTGTCGAGATGAAAAACACAGTTTTTGGTAACCGCTCCAAGGCGGGACATCTTTCCTATGTTGGAGACAGCTTAGTGGGTAAAGATGTCAATATCGGGGCTGGTACGATTACTTGTAATTATGATGGAGTAAAGAAGAATAAAACAATAATAGATGATAGAGTTTTTGTCTGCTCGGGTACTCAACTGGTCGCCCCTGTAAAAGTGGGAAAAGGAGCCTATATTGCAGCAGGCTCCACTATTACGAAAGATGTTTCTTCTGAGGCTCTGGCTGTTGCACGCGCAAAACAGATGGAAATAAAAGACTGGGTTCCCAAGAAAAAGAAAAAATAATGTGTGGAATAATCGGTTATATCGGTAAAAAAAATGTCGTTCCGATCCTCATCGCAGGATTAAAAAAACTGGAATATCGTGGATACGACTCTGCTGGTATTGCAGTTGTTGATGATGGTCCGATACAGAGGAGACGCGCCAAAGGAAAGATAAGCGTTCTTGAAGATGTCCTCAAGGAAGATGAGGTAAAAGGAAATTATGGTATCGGCCATACTCGTTGGGCCACTCATGGCAGGCCATCTGAGGAAAATGCCCACCCTCATCAGGACTGTACCGGAGATCTGGTCATTGTGCATAATGGCATCATTGAAAACTATATGGATCTTAAAACCCAGCTGAGTTCTGAAGGACATAAATTCCAGACAGAAACAGATACAGAAGTCATCGCCCACCTTATTGAGAAATATTTCCAGGAGAACCTGGAGGGAGCTGTAAGGCAGGCGATGGAGCATCTGAAAGGTGACTTTGCTGTTGCCGTAATATCTTCCCGGGACCGGGATAAAATAGTTCTAGTTAAACAGGGCCCTCCTGTTATTGTAGGGTTGGGTGAGAATGAATATTTTATCTCTTCTGATGTAAATCCTCTCCTTTTGTATACCAAAGATGTTGTATTTCTAAGCGATGGGGAAATGGCGGTTATCGAGAGGGAAGGAGTGACCTATTCTGATTTTTCAGGCAAACCTTTAGAGAAAAAGGTCGACCATATCAATTGGAATCCTCTTATGATTGAAAAAAGTGGATTTAAACATTTTATGCTTAAAGAGATATTCGAACAGCCCCAGGTCATCCGGGATACATTAGAGGGAAGGGTATCTCTGGACAAAGGGAAGGTTCTCTTGGATGAGATCGGACTTCCTGCTGAGAGAATAAAAAATATCAGAAGAGTCGTTATCCTTGCTTGTGGAACATCTTTTAATGCTAGCCTTGTTGGTAAATATTTTATCGAGGAGATTGCCGGAATTCCGGTAGATGTGGAATATGCTTCCGAGTATCGCTATAGAAGTTTTATCTTGGACAAAAATTCTTTAGTCATTGCTGTATCTCAGTCCGGGGAGACAGCAGATACACTGGCAGCTTTAAGAGCCCTCAAGGTCAAAAAGCCATTGACCCTGGCGGTTTGTAATGTGGAAAGCTCGTCTATTGCCAGGGAAACGGCAGGTTTTTTGATGACTCATGCCGGGCCGGAGATCGGAGTTGCAGCTACCAAGACGTTTTCCGCCCAGATGACGGCCTTAATGCTGCTGGCCCTATATTTAGGTCAGCTAAAGGAATCAGTGGATAAAGATACAGGTCTGTCCTATATAAAGGAGCTGCAGCTTATTCCCCATAAAATTGAAAGTATACTCAGCAAGACAGGGGGATTGAAAAGACTAGCGAAAAAATTTATATCTGCTTTTCATTTCCTCTATCTGGGACGTTGGGCAAATTACCCGATTGCTCTTGAGGGAGCCTTAAAATTAAAAGAGATATCCTATATACATGCTGAAGGTTATCCTTCAGGAGAGATGAAGCACGGCCCTATTGCCCTTATTGATGATAATATGCCTACCATGGCGATTGCACCTAAAGACAGGATCTATGAAAAAATAATAAGTAATATTTCCGAAATCAAAGCCCGTTCAGGCTATGTTATAGCTGTAGCTTATGAGGATGATAAAGAGATTGAAGATAAGGTGGATGCTGTTATCCGAATTCCTTCCATCCTTTCGCTGCTGTCGCCATTTCTGACAACTGTGCCCTTACAGCTTTTTGCTTATTATATTGCTGCTGCCAGGGGAGCAGATGTTGACCAACCCCGCAACTTAGCCAAAAGCGTCACAGTGGAATAACCCCCCAATTTCACTTCTTGTTGCAGCTATTTGCTTATGATATAATTGCC
>JAUWTR010000146.1 GCA_030614645.1 Candidatus Aminicenantota bacterium | reverse complement strand
TCTTTTTCAACCAGATTTATTTTAAGTAAAAGCTGCCTTTCTTCTATAAAACTCCGGATCCTCTCAATCTCAACCTCTGACAGCTCGCTGCTCATCTGAGTCAATTCAAGGAAAAGCAATTCGATCTGATCACATATAGCTCTGGCCTTGGCCATCTGGTATTTATCCAGCTGCTGGTTGATATATCTTTTTTTGGAGAGCAGTTGGCCGGCTCTCTGAGAGGTAATATTACTCTGCCAGAAACCAGCAGCACCTTCCGGTGATGACTGCACAAAATCAAGGAGAAGATAGCGGCTTTTTGCCAGATAATCCAATGTATCTTTGCGGGCCAGCTCGATATCCATGTTCTCAATAAGACCAGGAGGGAAATGCAGCCTGTCTTCTGTTGCAGGCAAAGGCCCTGAGAGACGGAAAACCATAAACATGAGGACAGCCCCCAGGATCACACCGCTAAAAAGGGCGGCATAAACAGGTCTCATTCTGGGCTGCCACAGGAAAGCCCGTATCCTTCCCTGCCGCTCCGGTATGTAAGCAGCCCCTTCTTCTTTAAAAACCTTATCAACTATCTTTTCCGGGAGCTTATCCCAATCGACCTTTTTCATAGCAGCATCGATACCGACGTTAAAAGTATCAGCTCCATTAAGAACCTGTTTTATCTCAGCCAGCTCTTTGCGGCATTCCGGACAGTGCCTGAGATGGTATTTCAGCATTTTTTGCTTCTTCTCCGGCAGTTCTCCATAAAGATACGCGGCCATTTCTTTTTGATGTTTTTTACAATTACTCATTGCCGCCTCCCAGATACGGACTGATTAATACCCTCAAATTCCGGACTGCTTTGTAATTAAGCGACTTTACCGTTCCGACTGCGATATCTAAAGTCTCGGCGATCTCAGCATATTTCAACTGGTTGTAATGTTTCATCACAAAAATCAGCCGCTGTTTTTCTGTAAGTTTTTTCAGGCATCGGGAAAATATGCTTTTAAGATCGGAGGTTGGATAAACAGAATAATCTTTTTCAGCAGCAATATTCATCTCCCCAATATCCTTATTTCTTTCCAGCTCATTACTTTTTTTATAGTTTTTCCTGTAATGATCAATACATAGGTTTTTCGCTATCTTTAAAAGCCAGTTTTGAAAATCTTTTCCTTTCTGAAACATGTGCACTTTCTGATAGAGCCTTAAAAACGTCTCCTGAACAATATCCATAGCATCATCATGGTTGTGAAAAAAAGCATAAGCCAGCCGAAAGACCTTTTTTTGATAAAGTTCGGTTACAGCTATAAATGCCTCTCTGTCTCCCTGCTTGATCTTTTCAATAAGCGCATTGATATCTTCATTTTCAGATGTCCTTTTTATTTCTGTGCCGATTATCATCTTCTTTTATGCTCTATCTTATTATAACGTAATTATCCTAACATTTTATCATCACTCTTTCCTACGGAAGGATTACAAAAAAGGTTTACACTTACAATTACCCTGAATTATTCACAAGTCGAGGTTACCGCAGATACGAGGCACAGCGGATGAAGCTGTGATAATTCACTGCGAATCCTATGCAACAAAGTAGATGCGGTAAGATCGGCTCGCCTGAAAGGTAAGAAATGTCGATTATAAATAGAGATTACAGCAAAATCGAAATGACCGATCGTCTATCGACAGCAATCACTGTAACATATTGACTTAAAAAGAGGTATCATACATATCGACATTTTTTATGAATAGTTCAGGGCAAATATGGCAGCTGAAGATAGAGTGGAATATCTATGAAACTCTAAACTCCTGGATCAGGGACAAGGGTGATCTCTATTCTTTTTGAGCATTACTATGGGCAATTTCATGTGATTCTCTCTTTCCTGCGGATTTCTGGTTGACTGAATTTATTTTTTATGTGTATTATGGGTGATATAGGCTCAGAGGGTGAAAATTTGATAAAATTGAGGATAAATCATCATCAACTGAAAAACCAAATTCCTATAGGGGAAATGACTGAATTTTTTACTTTAAGAAAGGATAAATGATATGAACGGTATCTCCCGACGTAAGTTTTTAAGCCTGTCCGCCGCTGGGGCGTCCTCGATGATGATCTTGCCGCGGCATGTCCTTGGTAGGAAAAAATATGTGGCTCCCAGTGATAAACTCAATATTGCGGGAATCGGTGTCGGCGGCCAAGGGGGGGGTGATCTTTCGCGCATGGAGAGCGAAAACATCGTGGCCCTCTGCGATGTAGATTGGGATAGAGCAGCCAAGACATTTAAAAAATTCCCTGCTGCCCCACGCTATCGTGACTTCCGGATCATGCTGGAGAGGCAGAAGGATATCGATGCTGTTGTCGTGGGAACTCCCGACCATGTGCACGCAGTAGCCGCCATGGCAGCAATACAGCTTGGTAAGCATGTCTTTTGTGAGAAGCCCTTGACACACAAAATCTTTGAGGCACGCACCCTCACAAAAGCCGCTCGCAAAGCCGGTATCGCCACTCAAATGGGTAATCAGGGACATGATATGGAAAGCATCCGTGTGCTCTGCGAATGGATATGGGATGGAGCCATAGGAGATGTCACCGAAGTTCATGCCTGGACGCCCCACCCAGTTTGGCCTCAAGGAATCGGGCAGCCTATGGAGGCACCTCAGATTCCCGAGACTTTGAGTTGGGATCTTTGGCTGGGCCCTGCACCTTTCCGGCATTACCACCCCTGTTATCTTCCCCAAAAATGGCGCGGCTGGTGGGATTTTGGAACGGGGGGTCTGGGTGATATGGGCTGCCATATTTTTGACCACATCGTGTGGGCATTGAAACTGGGAGCCCCGACCAGTGTTGAGGCCAGTTATTCCACCTTCGTGCCGGATAAAATGACCTGGGATAAACCCAAAAATACGGAAACCTATCCGCGTGCTTCCCTAGTCACTTATAAGTTTCCTGTCCGGAGGGAATTCCCCCCGCTGACTCTGAGGTGGTATGACGGCGGGTTGATGCCCCCCCGCCCTGAAGAGATTCCTGACAACATAAAAATGGGGGATACTTATGGTGGGGCTTTGTATGTTGGAGACAAAGGCATGATTCTGTGCGGATCTCATGGTGCCAACGGGCTTCGCATTTGGCCGGAAAAACGGATGCAGGAATATCAAAGACCTCCGAAGACCTTGCCCCGTTCCATAGGACACTATCAAGAATGGATCACAGCCTGTAAGGGGGGTGAACCGGCTGCATCTAATTTTGACTATGCCGGTCCTTTGACAGAGACGGTCCTGTTGGGAAATTTAGCCATCTGGACCGGAGTTAAACTCTACTGGGATTCCGAAAATATGCGTTTCAACAACCATCCTGAAGCCGACCAATTCCTTCACCCCCAATACAGGGAAGGATGGAGCCTGTAACTGTCTTTCCTCGTGCCCGCCCTTTTAATAAAATCAGGAGTGGCTGTCGGGTTCTGCGGATAAATACCAGTAAATGCAAGGAAGCTGACCACTATGATGAATGGCTTCTGGAAGCAAAAAGTTAATCAACCGGGATATTGAAGAAAAGATATTACTCTGGCAGCATACTGGGGTACCATGGACAATTCACGAGTCAATGGGATAAGATTTCCCTCCAAGTAACATCATCGTCTTTTTCCATCACTATTGAGGTTATTTCCCAGGTGCCGCGGCCCTTGTCATCTTTTTGATTGGAACCAACACTGTAAACAATAAAGCCTTCATCTTCTAAGCGATAGATATAGGGTTTGCCTGTGAAAGGATCAAGCGGTTCCTCCGGCAGTATGCCCGGGACCAGGTCTGATATTTTTTCCGGAAAACGGCCTTTATAGTTCTTGTAGATCTTACAGCCGATTCCGATGCGGGCGGCACTAAGGTCAGCTTCGAGCCTTGCTTCTTTAAACATTGCAGTCTCGAGGTTGGGAAAAAGAAATCCACTGAGTTTAAATAGCCAGGGAATTTCCTCTTGTTTTTTATTATATTTTTCCCGGATCTTATATGTCTGGTAATAGGGCAGTTCAGTTGCTTTTTCCATTTCTGAATAGAGATTAAGAGACCAGACTATCTCTGATTTTAAGACAGGCCTGAATATCCAATAATACATTTTGTCCCAAAAACTCATATCAACACCTGTTATATTGTATTCTCCTCTTAAAAATTTTATCCCTGTTTCTAAACTTGAGATTTTTTCCCCCTTAAAACTCCTTACCAAGCCTCTACGCCAGGGTTTTGTCTCCAGCCCATGCAAAATATTTGATAAGGTTTCCGTGGCTAACTCTTTTCCAGCAAATATTTTATGAAGAAAAAGAAGCTGGGCTCGCATCTGGGCAAAAGCAACTAAAGTGTTTATCAGTAAAGGCTCATCCATATATTTCCGGGAAAACTGTATCCCAATGCGAATTTGTTCCAAAGCCTCTGATAAACGGCCCTTTTCTGCTTTGATCACTGCATCGAAACCATACAAACGGAATGCTTGAAGAGCCTTTATTGCTCTTGGAACCAATATTTCAAAATCAATCTGATCCCAATCTTCATTATATTTAAAGCACGGTTTTTGGCCTGTATCCTGGATCAACAACAAGGCCCTCTGGTTTTTTTCTGCCATTATTTCTATTTTCCCCCGCGTACCATCTGTCAGAGGCTCGTTGTAAAAGATTTCCTTTAGGGTTTTGCTCAGAAGCCCTCTCTGCTCGCGCTCTATCTGCAGAATTTCTTCCACGCCTTTCCAGGGAATGGCGGCATTGTCCTCCTCCCTGCAATCAGGTTCAAACTCCTTTATGTTTAACTTTTCACCCGCAGCTTTCATTTTTTCCAAGGTTCTTTCCAGTTTTTTTCCAGTCGTGTAATTAAAGATCGTCCGAGTCACAAGGCCCACAGTAATAATAACCAGGAATACAATACCGACTCTTACCAGGATCTTTTTAAATTTTATCCTCATTTAATTCCTCCTTTAACCGCAAAAACTCTTCATAGCGGTTATTTCTCTTCGATTTAGGCTTTCTTAATAATTTTGCTTTCAGCCAAGCCATATTTTCCGCCTCCGGCGACATGTTTAAAAGCCGGGCCAGAAATAAAATTGAGTCATCCTGTTTTTGAATCCGGGTCACAGGCTTAGATCCAACCAAAGAAGCGATGTATCTTTTCTGGCTATGCAAGATAAATGTATCCAACAATAGAAACATCAAAATACAGGCGCTGCAAATTAAAACAACCTTCCATAACATAGAGGTCATTACCCTGTTTTCGACTCTTTCCCTCCGGGCTTCATGTAATATCTTTTCCTTGAGCTCAAGGGGAGCCGGTTTGCGGGCAAAATTGTTTAAAAAATCTTCTGTTTTCTGGTTGTTTTGATATTTCATAGTTTTCCCTCCAGCAGAGAGTGGAGTTTTGCCATGCCATAACGGTACCGGCTGGCTGCAGTATTGATCGAAAGTCCGCAGGCAGAGGCGATCTCCTTAAAGCTTAATCCTTCAAAAAATTTTAGAACAATGATTTCACGCTGCTCCTCC
>JAUWTR010000014.1 GCA_030614645.1 Candidatus Aminicenantota bacterium | reverse complement strand
TTTTCTTCCTAGTCTCACTAGCATTTTACACTTATCACATCTATTCCCCTACCGGAGAACTCGACCTCCTTGACAGCGTATTTTACTGGCTGGATAAGATCGGTTTCCTAATATTCCCCCCTTTGCTACTTCATTTCTTTCTTATCTTCCCTAGACGAAAAAAAATCTTTAAAGATAAAAGATCATCTCTTAATCTGCTCTACCTTCCGGGAGCTGCCCTACTTATAGCCAAGATATTCATTCACTTACCAAATATTCTGAAATAAAACAATAATTTTATCAGTCGGTACTACCAAACCACTGAAAAGATTGACCTGATCCATTTTGCCATTTTCTCATTAATTGCCCTCGCAGTTATTCTTAATGACACCCTGAAAGCCTCTGATGTTATCATGAAAAAACAGTTGAAATGGATCGTCTATGGACTTGGATTCGGAATTATCCCTTTTACTTTTTTCTATATTATCCCCTATTTATTGGGACAAATTCCCCCGATGGCAGCTGAACTCACTGTTGTTTTTCAAGCTTTAATTCCCCTGACATTTGCCTACTCTATATCCCGGTACAAACTTATTGATATAGAAATAATTCTTAAAAAAACCGTCCCGCTTATCTTTTCTTATGTTTTTATCGCTCTTCTATACTTTATTGTCAGTTCCCAGACAAAAATTTTTCCAGAGAATAAGCTTCAAGCACTGATTTTAGGAATTCTTGCTATAATCTTGGGGGCAACCCTGTTCACACCAGTAAAAAAACTCTCTCAAGCTCTGATAGACAGAGTTATTTACAAAAGAAGCTATAAATATAGAAAAACTCTGCTTACTATAAGTCAAGAAATCAGCCGGGAAAGAAACCTACAGAAATTATCACAATCGCTACTGGACCTCATTACCAATGCCCTCTCTTTAAAATATATCGCTTTGCTTTTACCAGAAGACGAGAAGGCGGGATCTTTTACAATCCTGAAATCTCTCGGGAAAACTACCTCAAATAGAACCAGGATTTCTATTGAAGAAAAGCTTTATCATCATTTAAAAAAGATAGAATTCATATCTGAATACTCTTTAAGCAACAGAAAAGACCTTCAGAAAAGTTTTCACAGTCTGTCTTCTTACGGATTTTTCCATATGATGCCCTTGACCGTTGAGAACAAACTGATCGGCTGCCTAGCCATGGGGAAAAAGCGCGATAATACGCTTCTAAGCTCTGAAGATTGGGAACTGTTAAGAACAATATCATCACCCATGGCTCTGGCGCTTGAGAACGCTTATCTCTATGAACAGGCAAACATCCGTGCCAAAGAACTGGAAAGGCTCAAAGATTATAGTGAAAATATTATTGAAAGCCTTACAGTAGGGGTCGCAGTTCTTGACCAGAATGGGGAAATCACTGGTTGGAACCGGGTATTAGAAGAAACATTCCAAAGAAGAAAAGAAGAAGTATTGGGGAAAAAATTAATTCATATTATGGGAAAATCCAATTATTCAGCTCTGTTTCCTCCAGATACTCAACAAGGGTTCCGTCTTATGAGTGAAATATCGATTAAGATCCCTTCTGGCAAAGAAAAAATATTTGACATCGCGAAAACTCCTTTACTCGATAACACAATGAATCCTTATGGGACCATCATAGTATTTGAGGATACAACCGAAAAGATTTCTCTGCAGCAACAGCTCATCACTTCTGAGAAACTTGCCTCAGTAGGGCTGCTCTCAGCCGGGGTTGCCCATGAAATCAATACTCCTTTAACCGGCATTTCCAGTCATGTACAGCTGCTGCAAAAAAAAATGTTGGACTCTCCTCATTCCCAAATATTGAAAAAAATTGAAGCACAAACTGAAAGAGTTGCCCGAATTGTAAAAAGCCTGTTGAACTTCGCACGTAATCCATCGGAATCAATGCTTTACCAAGTCGATTTAAAAGAAACCCTGGAAGGGATCTTATCGCTTATTGATTACAAATTGAGAAATTTAAATATCCGCCTAGAACTGAGCTTGGATTCTATCAATCCTATCTGGGCCCATGGGGAAAGACTGCAGCAGGTATTTATAAATATAATTTTAAATGCAATAGATGCTATGCCGGACGGGGGAACCTTGATAATTGAGCTTTCCAAAAAAGAGGACCAGGCCGTTATTAAAATTCAGGACACCGGGACCGGAATAAAAATTCAACATCTTCCGAACATTTTCGATCCATTTTTTACTACAAAAGGTATCGGAAAAGGAACCGGTTTAGGTTTATCAATCAGTTATGCTATTATAAAAGAGCATGAAGGCCGTATATCTGTAGAGAGTAAAGTTAATAAAGGCTCGACCTTTAAGATCTACATCCCTATGGATTTAGATAGAAATGAAAAGCCTAAACAAATGAGAATACTTCAAAAAGTAAAATGAATAACATTGGATTGATTCATATTATTGATGACGAATCTATTATTCATGAAGTCTTGGGAGAACTTTTAACTTCTGAAGGATACAAAATAGAGAGTTCTTTCAGCGGAGAAGAAGCTCTAAAAAAACACACACCCGAAGCATTTGATCTGACTCTGCTCGACCTTTTAATGCCAGGAATAGATGGATTAAAAACCCTTAAAAAAATTAAAAAATCAGACCCTAAAGCAATAATAATAATAATAACTGCCTATGCTTCGGTAGAATCAGCTATCTCGACCATGAAAATCGGCGCATTTGATTACATCCAGAAACCCTTCAAACACGATGAACTGCTTCTGACTATTCAAAGGGCAATTGAGCACAAAAAACTACAGGAGGAAAATCTACACCTTAAACAGCAACTCAATAAGAAATTCAGTTTTAATAACATCATAGGTAAAAGCAAGGTGATGCAGGACGTTTTTGAGGTCATCAAAGCTTCGGCTCCCACCCGCAGCACCATACTTATTCAAGGAGAGAGCGGCACAGGTAAAGAACTGGTCGCACAATCGATTCACCAGAACAGCGACCGGCACAATTTTCCCTTCATCACCGTCAACAGCGGCTCTCTCCCCCCGGACTTACTGGAAAGTCACCTTTTCGGCCATGTAAGAGGAGCCTTTACCGGGGCTATCAGCCAAAAAAAAGGGCTTTTTGAAACAGCAGACCAAGGAACTATCTTCTTTGATGAAATTTCCGCAATAAACCTGGAGACTCAGGCAAAATTACTCCGAGTCATGCAGGAGAAAGAGTTCATGCAGCTGGGAGGCACCAAGACCCTAAAAGTCGATACAAGGCTGATAGCAGCAACCAATACAGAGCTGGAAGAACTGATCCGGGAAAAACAGTTTCGAGAAGACCTTTACTACCGCCTGAATGTAATTAAAGTTGAGATTCCTCCTCTTCGGGATCGAAAAGAAGACATCCCTTCACTTGTTAAACATTTTATAGATATATACAGCAAAGAAAACAATAAAGATATTCAGGAAGTTACAGAAGAGGTTATGGAGATATTAGAGGAGTATCACTGGCCTGGAAATATCCGGGAGTTAGAAAATTTAATTGAAAGAGCTGTTGTTTTTAGCACATCTGATATTATAACCCGGGAAAACCTCCCTCCACTTCTGCTTTCATCAGACCCTGAAGAACCAATAAACATCTCTCTTCCAAAGGGAAATCTTCACTTAAAAGAACAAACCCGCCTCTTTCAGAAACATGCCATAATCACTGCCCTTAAAAAGACCAATGGCGTACAAAAAAAAGCTGCTGCCCTGTTGGGACTCAAACCCACTACATTGAATGAAAAAATAAAACGCTTTAAGATCGATACAACTGACCTGCCGGATTAAACAGCTATCCTGAGTTATTCACGATTTATGAATAGTTCAGGCTATCAGCTATTTCAAATAGAAAGTTCCTGGAACCGCTTTGTCCGGATTAATCTTTATATTCCCCGGCTTGCTTATTACCCTAAATTCACAGTTGACGACCCTATTATCGATGATAATTTTTTTACGAATTATTTTCCCATCTTCTCTCCATTCCAGCCACAAAGGGAAAACAAACAGTTCCTTAGTCTGAACAAATTCAAATTTAAGGATACCGCCATCCTCTTCCGGGATAATGGAATGAAATGCTCTTACTTCAGGAAGTTTATAAGAATCAAACCATTTTTCAAAAAATAATTCCAAGTCCTTTCCTGAGACATCATGAAAAACATTCATAAATTCAACTGTTGTCGCAGCACTGTATTTATGCCGGCTGAAAAACCTTTTTATTCCCGCAAAAAAAAGCTCATCTCCCAGTAAATCCTTTAACATATTCATAACTAATGCTGCTTTATTATATACAATAGCCTGATAAGCCTCATAGTTGAAATGACTTATCCGGGAACCCATTGTTATTCCACCCCAGGTAGATTTCTTTTTAATCCCGCCGGAAATCTTTTCTAAAATTCGATTATAAACTCTATCTCCGTATTTTTCTTTTAAAAAAAGAATCGCTCCAAACTGGGATATTCCTTCGCTAAGCCATATATCCCGATATGAATTCCAATCCAAACCATGACCCCACCATTGATGCGCTATCTCATGCGCTAAGAAATATTCCTTCCAACGGGATAGGTCCACTGGGCTGTCTATCCTTCGCCTTTGTCCAGGATTGGATAACATAGGCGATAATTCATTCAACACGATAAATGAAGCCAGACTAGACCCTCCGCGCGTATCCCATGGCCTTTTAATAATCCATAGCTTCTCATAAGGAAAAGCACCAAATATCTTTACATAAAACTCCAGAATATCCCCTGCGCCTTCAAACAAATCCCAATTATCAGCATGAGAATGGCTGGCTCGGGAATATCGCAACGGAACTGTATACGCCCCTTCTTCAATCATTTTCAATTTGCCAACCAGAAAAGAAAGGTATTTTACCGGCTTCTTCGATTCAAACACAAAAACAGAGTTTCCCATTTTCCCCACATCTTCAACGTTTTTCAGCCCCTGAATCTGGTATTTCTCAACTAATTTGCCATTGGAAACAACTTGGTAATCAGGTGGGACAGTCACCTTAAAACGAGCAGTAAAATAGTCTTCATCCGAAGTCAAAGGATACCAGTAATCAGAGCGAGTATATAGATGGGTATCATATAAGCGATTATATGCCGCCGTCATCTTTTGAATATTATCAGCCTCTTTTTCCTCTGGTTTTAAAACCGAGGAAGACAACTTGCCCCGGTAAAAAACTTCAATAAAGCTTATTTGTCCTCTTGAAGGGCGTTTAAGAAAGTAAATATAAACAATCTTCCGTAAATCATCCTTGGTGTAATACAATTCCCGCTGATTTTCATCATTAATACGCAAAATCTCAAACTCTGGATTCAGCATTAATTTAATCCCATCCAGCAACCCGACCTTGGTTTCTATTTTAATCTTTGCTTTTCCAGCAAAAAACATCTCTTCTGGATTATAGTTAATATCGATCTCATAATTCTTTACATCAAACTTCTGCCCAAAAGAAATAAAAAGCCTTTTCTCCTTCTTATCAAGGGGGGGGGAATAAAGGCTAATAATCCTGTTTTCCTTCCATTGATAGAAGTTTATTTCATCATCAGAAAAAGGAGAATAAATATAGGAAATATCACCTAATCTGGCCCCTTCAAACTCGATCACAGCTTCATCCCCCTTTGGCAATAAGGACAAGAATTCATTATCTAAAGAATTCTTTACTGTAAATGAGCGGGAATAATGTTTTGTAAAAAGTGAATAGGCTTTTTTTCTTACTGACTCAGACACAGGCAGGACGTCATCGGTTTTTTTAATGATTCTGGCATTTTTTTTGAAAACAGAATCTGAGAAACGCAAATAAACATAATCCAGTTTATCATTAAGGATCCGGTTTTTATATATCAATTCAAGTTGATGCTGTTCCCTGGGATGAGAAGGCGAAAATGTCATTTCGCCCTTGCCAGTCACAATAAGAGCAGTCTCCAGGTCAGGGATATTATCATAGAACAGGACAGCGTCCTTAAATCGGATAGAAATATCCTTGTGTTTAAACTCAAAGCTCTTCACCTGTTCAATTTTTTCCGAAGGAATTTCAAGTTTAAAAAGCCGTTTGCTTTCTCCTAAATGCTCATTATTAGTAACCTGCCAGGAGCTTTTTTCCTTGATCAGAGAAAACTGCCACAATTCAAGGATCACTGAATAAGGATTTTTAAAAAACATTCTCAGATATACCTCTGGCGCACCCTTCTTTTCGCCGCTTACGGAAACAGGATAGACCGATACTGTATCCATCTTAAAATCCGTAAACATACTAAATATCCTAGCTTTTTCCAGCGCCCGGACTTCGGGTGAGAATAATTCAAGATATAAAGGGATATCTTTTGCTTCCAACGCCTCCTTTATCCTGGAGATAAATGAGTTCAAATCCTCTATCTGTTTATCCTGGGCCAGAGCTAAAACAGTAATCCCAGCCATAAATAAAATTATATATACAGAAAAAATCCTCTTTCGTTTCATTTTATCTTTATCAATAAAAAAACTCACACTTTTATGCGCCTCTCTTCTTTTACTACATTTAATACAATATGAGTTACAGACCTGTCAACATATTCACTCGCCAAAAGATTCTTAATAAAATCATTCAGGTCAGCCCGGTCCTGGAAATATCCGATAACAATAGAATCCCATTCTCCGGTAATATCATATACAGCAGCTACACGTGAATCCTTCGCGATATTCCTCTGCGTTTCCAATAATTTTCCTTGAGAAATTCTCAACGCAATTATCGCTATCATCTTTATGCCAAAGTAATTCATATCCACAACCGGAATATATCTTTTTATGACCCCTGATCCTTCAAATTTCTTCACTATAAGAATAATAGAAGTGACAGAAGCACCTGTTTCTCTGGCGATTTCACGGAAGCTCCTGCGGGCATTCTCATTCAGGGCCCTGATTATCTTTCTGACCAAATCATCCGCCATCTTTACATCTGTCTTTGTCTTATTATCGTCCATTTTTTACCTTATTTGTTACTTTATTGATTTATTTCCTTGACAATTATATTATTTTATTTAAAATATATCAACAATTGATTCAATTGAAAATAGGTGCCGGCCCCCAATTGGAGGAATCATGCGAGAAATAAACAGGAACTACAAAAAGAAATTTGGGTTTAAAGACGAAGAAGAAGTGCTGAAAACAGTGTTTGACCCAGATAGTAACATCGAGTTTATCCGTATCATTTTCCCTGATATCCTCGGAAGGCGCATGGACTTTTCCATTCCGGTGAACGAACTGGAAAAAGCTTTTAAAGAAGGAAAAGGCTTTGATGGCTCATCAGTCGAAGGCTTTATGCGTATCGAGGAGAGCGACCTTGTAATAAAGCCTGATGCCAAGACTTTCCGGGTAATTCCCTGGGAATACCAAGGTTTTAACGAAAAAACCAGATGGCAAGAGGCTATAATGTCAGGAGATATTTTTACTCCTGAAGGGAATCCCTATGACGGGGATTCACGTTATGTTTTAAAAAACGCCCTTACTATGGCAAAAAAGGAGTTCGGAATCGATGACTTCAAGATCGGGCCGGAGCTCGAATTTTTCCTTTTCCCTAAAAAAAACACAGCCGAACCTCTTGATGACGGGGGCTATTTTTTTGGCGGCCTGCATGGAGAAATCCGAAAAGAAATTCAACTTCTTCTAAAAAAAATGGGCATAGATTCTGAATATGACCACCATGAAGTCGCCAATGGCCAGCATGAAATCGACCTGAAATATCTAAGCGCCCTGGAAATGGCAGATGTAAGCATGCTGTTTAAGTATGTAGTTAAAAAGGTCGCCCGTATGCATGGCCTGTACGCCACTTTTATGCCCAAACCTTTAAACGGCCAGAATGGAAGCGGAATGCATGTGCATCAATCGATCTGGAGAAAAGGAAAAAACCTGTTTTTCAGCTCAAACAGCCCTTACCACCTGTCCCAAAAAGCCCGCCACTACATTGCCGGGCTTATGGAGCATTCCCAGGAAATCTCCGCTGTATTCTGTCAATGGATTAATTCATACAAACGTTTGATCAGAGGATATGAAGCTCCGGTTTACATCGCCTGGGGACAAAGAAACCGTTCCGCTTATATCAGGGTGCCTGAATACCAGCCGGGAAAAGAACATTCCACCCGTATTGAACTAAGATCACCTGATCCGGCCTGCAACCTCTACCTGGCATTCGCAACCATGGTGATGGCAGGACTGAAAGGAATGCGGGAGAAATACGTTCTTGCCGACCCGGTCGAAGAAAACATTTATGCAATGTCTAATGCAAAACAAAAGAGGCTTCATATCAAAACCCTGCCACCCAACCTCATGAAATCTTTGGACTATATGAAAAAAAGCGTTCTGGTCAAGGAAACCTTGGGAGAAAATATCTTTCACAAGTTCATCGACAATAAAAGCTGGGAAATCAAAGAATATAATAAAAATGTTTCCCAGGAATACGATAAAAAAGTATCAAACTATGAAATGGAGAAATATCTGCCAATCCTGTAGCTCATAGTTCAAAAACTAGATTCATCTCCTGAATAGGACTCCCCCATTTTTTTAAGCTAGTGAGTCTTAAGCAAGAATCAGGTCAGTTGATACGAAAACACGCGGGCATGGTTCCTCGAGAGAATCTCGAGGAGAGCGTTGTGAGGACAGGAAGGGATTTCCCCGCTGGGGGAAATCCCTGTCTTTCGTAGGGACTTACCTGTGTCCATGCCTTGACATCTCCTGTAAGTTTAAAAAATTGGAGGAACTCCAGTTCCGCTTTACCCTGTGGCTGAGTTATGGTATAAATTACTTCTGGTTTAAAATGAATATAATTGAGATTATTATCCAACTTTTTGTCATCCTCTTCGCTATTACTGTACACGAAGCATCCCATGGCTGGGCTGCTTATAAATTAGGCGATCCGACCGCACATATAATGGGAAGGGTTACGCTTAATCCGCTAGCACACATTGACCCTGTAGGCACAATACTCCTACCAGTTATCCTGGTAATTATGGGAGCTCCCCCTTTCGGCTGGGCAAAACCCGTTCCGGTCAATCCCCTGAACCTGAAAAACCTCCGCCGGGACAACCTCCTGGTTTCTGCTGCCGGCCCGCTTTCAAATCTGGTTGTGGCTACCTCTGCTATGTTGATTTTACTGATTTTGAAATCATTAAGCCCGAATGTAAACTACTTTTTAAATACTTTTCTAAGCGGAAGAGGAGGGTTTCCTAAAGGATTCTATCCATTAGAAGGCTTGGCAATGCTTCTTTTTTACGCCATATTTCTCAATGTTTTGCTGGCAGTCTTTAACCTGATCCCCATCCCTCCCCTAGACGGCAGCGGGATCTTAATGGGAATTCTGCCGGAACAAGCTGCCCGGAGATACGACAGCATCCGTCCTTACGGCTTTCTTATCATCCTAGGATTGCTTTATCTGGGCATCCTTAATCTTATCTTCAGGCCGATCTATATAATCATCATATTAATATTAAGAATATTTTAAAATGACAGAAAAAAAACAACAACTCGTTCTAAGCGGAATGCGGCCGACCGGCGCCTGCCATTTAGGCCACTTAGCCGGCGCCTTCCGCAACTGGCTGAAACTACAGGAAAAATATCAGTGTTATTATTCTATTGTGACCTGGCATGCATTAAGCTCTGAATACCATAATTCAAAGGTCATCCGGAGTTATACTTTTGAAGTTGCAGCTGACTGGTTAAGTGTCGGGCTTGATCCGGAAAAGAGTGTGCTTTTTGTCCAATCAGATGTAAAGGAACATGCCGAGCTTCATTTACTGCTTTCCATGATCGTTCCTTTACCCTGGCTGCAAAGAGTACCGACCTTTAAGGAAATGAAGAAAGAACTTGCCGAAAAAGAGCTAAATACTTACGGATTCCTGGGATATCCGGTCCTGCAGACCGCTGACATCCTCATCTATAAAGCGGGTATTGTCCCAGTCGGGGAAGACCAGTCTTATCATCTGGAGCTTGCCCGGGAAATAACCCGCCGATTCAACCGTTTTTTCGGCAATGTCTTCCCTGAACCCCAGATGCTCCTTACTGAAGTACCAAAGCTTGCCGGAACCGACGGACGTAAAATGAGTAAATCCTTCAGCAATGCCATCCTTATGAAGGATCCACCTGAGATCATTCGGAAAAAAATATCGCCCATGACTACAGATACCCGCCGGAAAAGAAGAAGCGACCCGGGGGAGCCCGACGACTGCCCGGTATTCACCCTGCATAAGGCCTTTGTATCCAAAGAAAAGAGAGAAGAACTGACTCAAGGCTGCCGCACAGCCGGGATCGGATGTCTGGAATGCAAAAATGTTGTTATAGAAAAAATAATCGCAGACCTTTCCAGTTTCCGGGAAAAAAGAAAACACTACGAAAATCATCCGGAGCTTGTCTGGGACACTCTGGAAAATGGGAATAAAAAAGCCCGGAAAAAAGCTCAGAAAACAATGGAAGAAGTAAGAACAGCCATAGGGCTTTGACTGCCAACAAGAGATATGGAAGCGATAAACAGCTACCAGGTCAAATTAGAAAGCTTTGAGGGCCCTTTAGACCTACTGCTGTTTCTTATCAGAAAGAAAAAGCTCGACATCCACGATATACCCATTGCTGTTATCACCAGAGAATACCTCAAATACCTTGAAAAAAAAGAACATATAAACCTGGAACATGAAGCAGAATTTCTTCTTATTGCTGCCCTTCTAATCTATATCAAATCCCAACTGCTTCTACCCAGGGAAACTGTTCCGGAAGAGGAGAAAGACCCCCGCCAGGATCTGGTAAACCGCCTGCTAGACTATCAAAACATCAAGACAGCATGTTCCATTCTCAGAAAAAAAGAGAAAGATCAAATGCAAAAATGGCAGCGGAGTTTTCTGCCCCCAATTCCGGCTTCCGATGAGCTGGAATTCTTAGAAGTATCTTTATTCGACCTGGCTGAAGTATTTTTTTCCTTAATGAAGAAAAAAGAAAGAGAAAACGTCAAGCTCATTAAAGGAAAAGAATATTCATCAAAAGAGAAAACAGAGGAGATTCTTAGCCTACTTAAAAAAAATGATTTCCTTGATTTTCTGGATTTTTTCAATAAACATCAATATATTGACGAGGCCATGCTTTCATTCTTCTGTCTTTTAGACCTAATTAAAAACCGTATCATTTTTGCAGTACAGGACACTCTTTTCAGCAAGATCAAGGTCTGGCTGCGTAAAGAGAG
>JAUWTR010000231.1 GCA_030614645.1 Candidatus Aminicenantota bacterium | reverse complement strand
ATAATAATAATTTTTGAACTTACCGGGGATTATAACATCATACTACCGCTTATGATCACCTGTATAATCGCTTCGCTTCTTTCTGAAGTATTTAATGAATACTCAATATACACATTGAAGTTAAAATTAAAAGGGATTCTTTTTAAACAGGGAGTAGAAGTAAATATATTAAAAAGGATTAAGGTTTCAGAAATAATAAAGTCAGATTTTGCCGTAGTTAATAAAAACGCCCCCTTAAAAAAACTAATAGGAAGGGTTATGGAAAAAAATATAAATATTTTTCACGTCGTTGATGAAGCAGATAAACATATAGGCATTATTACTCTTTCCAATTTGAAAATTGCTATAGGAGAGAAGGATATTTTTGAAGGATTTTTATTAGTTGAGGATATTTATGAGCCTATTGAGGCAATTTCAGAACAAGATTCTCTGGAAAAAGCTATGACTGTTTTTGGCCGGAATAATGTAAATGAGCTGCCAGTACTGAAAAATGGAGAGCTAATCGGCGTAGTGAAAAGGACAGATTTAATCGAAACCTACAACCAAGAAATTAAGAGCATAGAGGCAAAATGTTCATTTCTTGCTAAGATAAAATTTTCTGAAAATACGGAAGTTAAAAAGATTTCTGATGAATATTTTTTAAAAGATCTCTCTGCGCCCTCCTTTTGCTGGGGGAAGACCTTAAAAGAGCTAAATTTGCGAACTGAATATGGTGTCGAGCTCCTAAACGTAAAACAAAAAAGTCCTTTTGTTACTATTCCCTTACCCTATGGAAATTTTAAGATTAAGAAGGGAGATACTCTTATGGTAGCTGGAAGCCTGGAAAGCATTAAAAATTTTGAGGAGTAAGAAATTTATTTTTCCCGGAATAAGCAACAATCAGTCCAATCCTGATTTTTTGTAAAACTCTTTGATCCTATCTTCCAGTTCTTTTGCCTTTTGGAGGCTCGATTCCTCTTTTAAGCTGGATTTTAATTTTTTCAGTTCTTTTTCTACTTGTTTAATCTTATTAACGGAGTCGTTAACATCAAAAGTTGCGGCTATGCCAGTTGTTCCGGCCATGCGCTCAGCTCTTATAATCTCGCCGGTAGCACTGTCAAATTCAGCTTTTAAATTCTTTATTGCTTTTTCTTCATCGCTCATCGGGGTATATAAATTCGTGTAAGCAAAATAGCCGACAACTGCCAAGATTAAAATAATAATCAATGCTTTCATTTTAAATTCCCTTATTTATATTTAAAGATATTTTACTATAAATTAAATTAATTATGAAGCTAAGAAAAAAGTGGAGAACTAAATTACTTAGCCTGGATTGTTCTTGTCTTAAGATATAAAAAAAATTATAATCAAAACAATATGACAGAAGAACACTGGCAGCTCCAACTGGTCAATAAATCCCTGAAAAAAAAGGAAAAACTCAAGCTACTGAAGAAACACCTTGAGGTCAAAACAGATTCAGTCATACTTGACCTGGGATGTGCTCAGGGAATCCTTAGTTATTTTCTCAGAAAAAAAGGGGGCTCATGGATCAGTGCTGACCAGGACTTTGTTAACCTCAAAACGAGCCAGGCCCTCCTGAAAAAAAACCTTATCCAGACAGGAGCTGGAGTGCTGCCGTTTAAAAACGTATCTTTTGACCTGGTGGTCAGTTTAGACTACCTGGAACACCTGGAAGATGACCAACTTTGACTGGAAGAGATCCACCGGGTGCTTAAATAAGGAGGGCACCTGATAATAGCAACTCCGCGTACAGGAAGAATCTATTTGCTTCACCGCCTGCGCCCTCTTCTGGGAATGAAACTGGAATTTTACGGCCATAAAAGGGAAGGTTATAGTTTTAAAGATCTAAAGGCAAAGCTGGAAAAAGCACAAATGTTATTTGTAAAACATAAAACATTTTCCCGCTTTTTTGCTGAATTTATAGAACTTATGCTTAACTCGTTATATGTCAAATTTTTTTCTTCAGAAGGCTCCTACGGATTAAGAGATGGACATATACGGCCTTCTACCGCGAAAGAATTTTTATCGAGAAAAAAGGCATTTAAATTTTATGCCTTCATTTATCCTTTTGTGTGGCTTTTCACCCGCCTTGACAAACTGTTCTTTTTTCAAAGAGGATACGGCTTGATAATCTGGGCTAAGAAACCAGAAATTTAAATCTATTTACAGAAATATAGATGGAAATAAGAAAAAAAGTCGGATTCATCCTCGGCCCTCTACTTTTTTTCCTAATCTATTTCGCTCCCATACTCTCTGAAAATCCCAGAGCCCATGACCTATTGGCCGTATTTCTCCTGGTGGTTGTATGGTGGGTGACTGAATGTATTCCGATTCCTGTAACAGCCCTCTTAATCCCCATTTTCTTAACAATACTTAAAATTACAACTGTAAAAGAGGCATTAACCCCATTTGCAAATCCCATAATACTGCTCTTTTTGGGCAGCTTTATCTTGGCCAGGGCCATGTGTGTCCATGGAATCGACCTTAAACTTGCCTATTCAGTACTCACATTAAAATCCATCAGGAATAAACCAATACGGATATTATTTGCATTAGGGCTGACATCACTGTTTCTGTCGATGTGGATAAGTAACACTGCCACCACTGCCATGATGTATCCTATTGCCCTGGGAGTACTATCAACATTTCACCAGGACAAAGAGAAAACAAAGCCGCTTTCTTTTGGAGTAGCACTACTCCTAACCCTTGCTTATGCAGCCTCCATCGGCGGAATTGGCACCCCTATCGGCAGTCCCCCTAATCTGATCGCTATCGGCATGCTGGAAAAGCTGGCAGACATCCGGATAGATTTTTTTCAATGGATGGTTATGGGGTTCCTGGTCCTAATCCCTATGTACTTTGTGCTTTTCTTCTTTATGAAACATAACCTAAAAAATTTAAAAATCACACCTAAGCCAATCAAGTCGAATACGGTTATTAAAACTTCTCCTTCAACAAAACTCAGTCCGGGACAGAAAAATGTCATTATCGCTTTCTCTATCACTGTCTTTCTCTGGATATTTCCGGGAATAATCGCCCTGATATGGGGAAGAGAAGCCCCCCTCTACCTCTGGCTCCATGATCGTTTTCCGGAGGCAATAGCAGCTGTTATAGGAGCCTGCCTCCTGTTTTTTTTGCCGGTTGATAGGTCAAAAGGAAAATTTACTATCTCCCTTAAAGATGCCATGCAGGTAGATTGGGGAACCCTTTTGTTGTTCGGAGGAGGATTGTCACTGGGGTTCCAGATGTTTGAAACAGGGTTGGCTGATATTATAGGCAGATTTTTTATTTCCCTGGGAGGAAGCTCGGCAAGCTTAGCTTTGGTTACTTTCCTGTCTGTAGCCCTCAGTGTATATCTTACAGAATTGACTTCCAACACAGCTTCCGCCAATATGATCATCCCTATCATAATTGCTATTACTCATGCTGCAGGTATTAATCCTCTGCCACCCGTACTTGGCAGTGCTATAGGCTGCAGCTTTGCCTTTATGCTGCCGGTGGCGACGCCTCCTAATGCTATAATTTACGGATCTGGCCTCATCAAGCTCCCCCAGATGATGAAAGCCGGCTTCTGGCTAAATATAGCCGGCATTCTTATTATCTGGCTTAGTATTACTTTCCTGGCTCCCTTACTCGGATTCATGTGAATAATTCAGATCATCCTGAACTATCCAGCAGAAGATACTGATCGATATGTTCTTGAATACTTTTCGCACACTTTTTATACATTTCCAAACCTTGTGTGAAAGGATCCTCAATTTCCCATAAGACCATCCTTTCCCTAAGCTGCGAAAAGTTTATTTTAAGGAATTTTAATACATATGAATCCAGAGGGATAATCCAGTCGAACCGGTTTATATCTAGATCAATAACATTCCTGGCCCGGTGGGAAGAAATATCAACCTTATAAAATTCCTGCATTACAGCTATAGCCTCATCCTGGGCTCCTTCAAATACAGAAACCATCCCGGCGCTTTCTATGACAACTTTTTTAACTGCTTTTTTCTTAGCCAGACCTTCGGCCATGGGGCTTCTGCAGGTATTGCCATAACATACAAAAAGTATATTTTGGCTGTCTTCAATAAATATT
>JAUWTR010000012.1 GCA_030614645.1 Candidatus Aminicenantota bacterium | reverse complement strand
TCCTAATATGGAGGCATCCAAAACATTAATGATCAAATCCGGCTTTTCCAAGAATAAATGGCTGAGCGCGACTCTTTCTGCTTCATCCGACGGATTTAGCGAATACATGCCGGGTAGGTCAATAATATTTAAGATTCTGCCTTCGACATTGACTTTACTGTGGGTATGTTTGACTGTGGTTCCCGGAAAATTAGAGGATAACGCCTTAAGCCCTGCAACAGCATTAAAAAGAGTGCTGTTCCCACAGTTAGGTTGTCCGATAAATACGACATCCGGATAACTCTTATTATTTATCAACTATCTCGACCATGATCTTACTGGCAACACCCCGGCCTAAGGCAACCGATGTATCTGACGATAGGTCTTTTATAAGAATAGCACCCCCAAAAACACCATGTGAATCCAACTCGATTATATCATTTTTATGCAATCCCAAGGAAAGTAGTCTTCTCCGGACTCCATGACCACCTGAAACCCCCATGATCTTCAGCTGCTTATTCCGCGGCGCACTTATTAGGCTTATCATTTTATTTTTTCAATCCTTTTCTTTATCCAAACTTAAAAGAGGATAATAAAGAAACCTTTGAAAAATTGCAAATACTTCCTTATTGCCAGGATTATTTACGATATATAATTTACTAAATATATCTTTCATATCGACATTATTTATGAATAGTTCAGGTAGCCCTGGATTATTCACAGATTGACAATTATCCCCTGTTTCTGTTACAAATAAGCAAATGTTTAATTCAGTTATCCAAAAAATATTCGGCACAAAAACCGAAAGAGACGTAAAGAAGCTCCAACCCATGGTTTCTGCTATAAACGAACTTGAACCCAGCATACAGAAATTCTCTGATAGTCAATTGAGGGACAAAACTAGTGAATTTAAAACCAAATTAGAGCAGGGAGCTACGCTTGATGATATTCTTATCGAAGCCTTTGCCGTAGTCAGAGAAGTCGCTAAACGCAAAGTTAAAATGCGCCATTTTGACGTTCAGATTATGGGAGGGATAATATTACATCAAGGCAAAATAGCTGAGATGAAAACCGGTGAAGGAAAAACAGTGGTAGCTACCCTTCCTGCTTATTTAAATGCCCTGACAGGAAAAGGAGTCCATATTGTTACTGTAAACGATTACCTTGCCAAACGTGATGCGGAATGGATGGGCCCGGTCTACAAAACCCTCGGGCTTGAACTAGGAATAATCCAGCATGATATGGATGAACTTGTCCGGAAGAAAGCTTATGAAAAGGACATAACTTTCGGCACTAATAATGAATTCGGATTTGACTATTTACGGGACAATATGAAATTTCGTCTCTTCGATATTGTTCAAAAACAACACAACTTCGCAATCGTCGATGAAGTTGACAGCATTCTTATTGATGAAGCTCGTACACCTCTTATTATCTCAGGAGCGACAGAAGAATCAACTGCGATCTATTACAAAGTAAATACACTTGTACGTAAACTTATAAAAACAAAACATTTCAAGATAGATGAAAAAAGCCGGACTGTTGTTCTTACTGAGGAAGGAGTCGTCCAGGCGGAAAAGGACCTTAAAATCAAGAATCTATATGACCTGAACCATATGGACCTTATCCACTCCATTAACCAGGCCTTAAAAGCCCATAATCTGTTTAAAAAAGACGTTGATTATATGCTCAAGGAAGGAAAGGTTGTAATAGTAGACGAATTTACAGGGCGTTTAATGCCCGGGAGACGATACAGTGATGGCCTCCACCAGGCACTGGAAGCCAAGGAACAAGTCCGTATAGAAGCTGAATACCAGACCCTGGCCTCAGTCACCTTTCAAAATTTCTTTCGTATTTATGACAAATTATCCGGAATGACCGGTACCGCAGTAACAGAAGCCGCAGAATTCCACTCGATTTATAAACTTGAAGTCATTGAAATACCAACCAACAAAAATCTTATCCGCACCGAACATCATGATCTGATATACCGCACAACTAAAGAAAAATGGAATGCAGTTGTCGAAGAAATTATTGAAAATAATCAGAAAGGCCGCCCTCTTCTTGTAGGAACAATTTCAATTGAAAATTCAGAACACCTAAGCCGGTTGTTAAGAAATAAGAAGATAAAGCACAATGTTTTAAATGCTAAATATCATGAAATGGAAGCTAAGATAATAGCTCAGGCCGGAAGAGTCGGGTCCGTAACAATAGCTACAAATATGGCCGGGCGTGGTGTTGATATCCTCTTAGGAGGAAATCCAGAGCATTTAGCAATAGATACTTTATCCACAAAGGGAATCGATACATCTGAAATACCCAAAGAAGACTGGGAAAAAGCTCTGGAAGAAGCTAATAAGATCACATCCGCAGAAAATAGAAATGTTTTAGAGATGGAAGGCCTGCACATTATTGGAACAGAACGGCATGAAGCCCGCAGAATCGACAACCAGTTGAGAGGAAGGTCTGGAAGACAAGGAGATCCCGGCTCCTCTCGTTTTTACCTTTCCATGGAAGACAACCTGATGCGTATATTCGGAAGTGAACGCATTTCTGGATTAATGTCCCGGGTCGGAATGGAAGAAGGAGTCCCTATTGAACACAAAATGGTAAGCAAAGCCATTGAGAGAGCTCAGAGACAGGTAGAAGGTCAGAATTTTTTAATACGAAAACACCTTCTGGAATATGATGATGTCATGAATAAGCAGCGGGAATCAATCTACAATATGCGCAGAGATATCTTAAATGGAAAAGATATGGGAAAATTTGTTAAGGACCTGGCCGTTACTTTAGTTGAATGGCTGATGAAAAATTTTACAGACAAAGATAAATCTCCTGAAGACTGGGATATAGAAGGTTTTAAAAAAGCTTTTAATGCCCAGTTCGGAATTAAATTAGATGAACTAAACATTAACTGGGATACTATTAATTTCCCTGACCTTAAAGAAAAGCTTACTAGTACTCTTAAGGACCGCTACCAAGAAAAAGAAAATATTATCGATAGAGACCGCATGCGTGAATTCGAAAGAGTGATCATGCTGCAGCTCATAGATTCACAATGGAAAGACCATCTCTTAGGAATGGATTATCTAAAAGAAGGGATTGGATTACGCGGATATGGACAGAGAGATCCCCTAGTTGAGTATAAAAAGGAAAGCTATGACATGTTTCAAGCAATGATGGATAGAATTGAAGAAGAAACCGTCAAATACCTTTATCTGCTTGAACCAGTGGTTGAGGAAGAGATGCCGGAACGAAAAGAACAGACTGTCTATTATCAAGAGCCGGCTCGAAATGCCCCACCTCCAAAAGGAAAAAAGGCCAGGTCTGTAATTCCTAAAAAAAGGAAAAAAAAGAAAAAAAATAGATAGGGGGAGGAATGCAACAAAAAAAAATAAAACAAGGTTTCACATTTGATGATGTTCTGATCCTACCTGCCAAATCAAATATTCTACCCACCCAAGCGGATGTTTCGACAAAACTAAGCCGCAATATTTCTCTTAATATCCCCATTGTCAGTTCAGCAATGGATACTGTCACTGAATCAAAAATGGCTATTTCTCTCGCCCAACTTGGAGGGATCGGGATAATACACAGAAACATGTCGATCCAAGAACAGGCAGAAGAGGTGGACAAAGTCAAGCGACATGAAAGCGGCCTGATAGTCGATCCCATTACTATGCGGCCGCAGAACAAGATATTCGAAGCCAAGGAGATTATGAAAAAATATAAGATATCCGGGCTTCCCATAACAGAAAAAGATGGCAAATTGATCGGAATATTGACCAACCGAGACATTAGATTTGAAACCAGGCTCAATCTTCCAATAAAAAAAGCTATGACCACAGAATTGATAACAGTCCCTTTAGGCACCTCCTTGGAGGAAGCAGAAAAACTCTTTCATAAACACAAGATCGAAAAAATTCTTATGGTTGATGAAAATTATTCCCTTAAAGGTCTTATCACTTATAAAGATATCCTCAAGCGAATCCAGTACCCTAAATCCTCAAAGGATGAAATGGGACGCTTACGTGTAGGAGCTGCCATAGGCGTATCCGGTGATACGATGGAAAGAGCTCACGCATTGATCGAGGCAAAATGTGACGCCCTAGTTATAGATACTGCTCACGGTCATTCCCAGAGAGTACTGGATACCGTTAGATCATTAAAAAAAGAATTTCCGGAACAGGAGCTGATTGCCGGCAATATCGGCACGGCTGAAGCAGCCAGAGATTTGCTAAAACTGGGAGTGGATGCAGTAAAAGTGGGTGTTGGGCCAGGTTCGATATGTACTACCCGTATCGTATCCGGCACCGGCATCCCTCAGATAACAGCCATTCAGGATGTCTTCAGTGTAACAGAAACTGATGGCATCCCTCTTATAGCTGACGGGGGAATAAAATTCTCTGGAGATATTACAAAAGCAATTGCAGCAGGCGCTAGTTCAGTAATGATGGGAAACATACTAGCCGGAACCAATGAATCTCCCGGAGAGCTTGTAATATTTCAGGGACGCTCCTATAAAACTTACAGGGGTATGGGTTCAATCGAGGCTATGCGGAAGGGAAGCCGGGACAGGTACTTTCAGGACTCAGTTGAAAATGAAACCAAGCTTGTTCCTGAGGGGATTGAAGGTCGCGTTCCTAATAAAGGAAGTGTCTCCACTCTTATCCATATGATGGAAGGTGGATTAAAAGCTGGAATGGGATATGCAGGCTGCAGTACTGTCGAAGAGCTTCGCAAAAAGGCCAGATTCATCTATGTCACCCCTTCTGGCATGCGAGAAAGCCACGTACACGATGTGGTCATAACCAAAGAGGCTCCTAATTACCACTTAGACTGAATTATCGACATTTTTTATGAATAATTTATGTTATTTGATTTCTTTAATTTTGTTATTCCCATCTACCACTACAATCTTAGGCATATAATAATCTGTTTCTCTATCTTCCATTAAAACATAGGTTGCGATTATCAGGCGGTCTCCTACTTCCACTTTATGGGCAGCAGCATCATTGATCCCCACGACTCCGGATTCAGGTTCACCCTTGATCAAATAAGTTATAAACCTTTTGCCATTTTTTATATTATACACATGAATCTGCTCATTAGGCACCATGTCAGCAGCTTCCATCAGGCTGGCATCCAGAGTTAGGCTTCCATCATATTCCAGGTTTGTTTCTGTTGCTGCGACTTTATGCACTTTAGATTTCAGCATTATTCTTTTCATATCTCCTTTCTCCTGATTTTATACAATAATATTATCGATCAGCCTGACATTGTTAATAAAAACTGCAACAGCTATTAATGTTTTATCCTTGATTTGCTTCAGTGATTGAAGATTCCCAGAATCTACGATCTCTACATAATCAATCCTTGCTAAAGGCTCGGATTCAATCTCAGCCTTTATTCTTTTTAAGATCCGGGCAGCGTTTTTTTCCCCTGCTTCCACCGCCTTACGGGCTCTTGCTAGGCTCCTTGAAAGGCACAGGGCAGCTTTTTTCTGCTTTTTATCAAGATATTCGTTACGGGAGCTTAAGGCCAGGCCACTTTTTTCTCTTATAATCGGCAAGGCTTCAACTTTTACATCCAAATTTAAATCACAGGCCATTTTCTTTAAAATAACCGCCTGCTGGGCATCTTTTTGTCCAAAAAAGGAAATGTCAGGTGTAACAATATTAAAAAGTTTCAAGACAATAGTACACACTCCTTTGAAAAAATCCGGTCGTGATATCCCGCACAGCCTGTCCTGTAAATTTTTCACTCCAACATAAGTTTTATACCCCTCAGGATACATTTCCCCATCTCCGGGGATAAATATCAAATCCACTCCTTCCTTTTCTAAAACCTCTATATCACGCTGTATATTTCGGGGATACTTATTAAAATCTTCATTTGGAGCAAATTGAGCCGGATTAATAAAAATACTGACTACCGTGCAATCACATCTCCAGACTGACTCCTTTACCAGGCTTAGATGTCCGGCATGTAAATACCCCATAGTCGGCACAAAACCAATGCTTTTTCCTTTCCTCCTCAATTCCTTGACATATTCTTTCACTTCATAGATCGACTTTACTGTCTTCATTTTATTTTAATTCCTTCAGGTCCTTTTTTGACTTAAAGTGGTAGGAATACTTGTCTTCGGGAAATGTTTCAGACCTAACATCTTCAATATAACCTTGTACGGCCTTATTTAAGACCTCATGCAACTCTGCATATCTCTTTACAAACTTGGGCAGATACCCGTTTGAATATCCTACTAGGTCATGAAAGACCAGTATTTGCCCGTCACATAGAGGCCCAGCTCCAATTCCGATGGTGGGAATTTCCAATCTGTTGGTGATTATTTTTGCCAGCTCCATAGGCACACATTCCAACACAACAGCAAAAACTCCTGCTTTTTCCAGATCCACTGCCATCCTAACAATTTGTTTTGCCCCCTCAATCTCTTTGCCCCTGACTTTAAACCTCCCCAAATGATAGATCGACTGGGGAGTAAGCCCCACATGCCCCATTACAGGTATATCTGCCTCTATCATAGTCTTTACCAATTCCAACCTTTTTTCAGAAGCACCTTCGATCTTAACTGCGTTAGCCCCTGCTTCCTTAAGAAAACGGGAAGCATTCAATACAGTCTCTTCGCTGGAAAGATGATATGAAAAATACGGCATATCTCCTACAATCAATGCTCTCTTTACTGCTCTGGTTACGGCCTTGGTGTGATGGATCATTTCATCCATAGTCACAGGAATTGTATTCTCATATCCCAGAACTACCATCCCCAGTGAATCTCCAACTAAAATTACATCAATTCCGGCCTGGTCGACAATTTTTGCCGTCGGAAAATCATAAGCAGTAAGAGCTGTTATCTTCCGCCCTTTCTTTTTCATTTTTCTAAGAAACGGCAAGGTTACTTTTTGGATTGTTTTTTCTGACATTATAAATCCTTTCTCCCCATCCTGCCTTTAATATCAGGATTGAGGTAAAGTCTATTTATTTGATTTGCTCAATGGAACATAAAATAACGGACTTTTTTTCATTTGTTTGATCTTTTCAATAAGATCGACAACATCCCTATCCTGGGAAAATTCCAATTCATCTGCTTTAACTACCAGCAAAGGCGTTGCCTGGTAGTTGAAGAAAAAATAATCGAAAGCTTCGATAATATCCTGTAGATATTTTTCGGATATGGCCTTTTTTACAGAATCCCCTTCTTTTTTTATCCTTTTTAAAATCGTAGAAAACGAAACCTGTAAATAAATGGTCAGATCCGGTTTAACGATCCTTTCTGAAAAAATATTATTTATTTTCTCATATACGATAAGTTCATCATCAGCTAGAGTCTGGTAAGCATATATCTTGTCTTTTTCAAAAAGATAATCACTGATAATGCTTTCCTGAAACAGATCTCTCTGCAGAAGCTGAGATTGCTGGTGATATCGGTTTACTAAAAAAACAAGCTGAGTGAGAAATGAAGCCCCTTTACTCTCATTATAAAATTCTTTCAGATAAGGATTATCTTTTCTATCAAAAACCGCTTTTGCTCCGGTTTTTTTAGCCAGCATTTCGGCAAGTTTTGTCTTTCCAGAATTCATAACTCCCTCGATTGCAATATGCTGGAATTTAAAGTTATTAGCATCAAACATTTGTTCACCCAATACCGCATAAACATAACGAATAAAGAAAATTAAGTCAAATGTATATCCATAAAGGTGAATGGAAATAGGAGTATGAAAACTACCTATAGGAGCCCAAAGCTTCAGGCTTTTTACTTTTTGTTATTAGATTTTTGCTGCTTGCGAATTTGTTCGATTTCTTCCCTGACTGGTATTATAATCCAGGCAATCACATAAAAAAGAAGCATGGGAAAAATGGCTGTCAATAATCCAACAGCAACAAATATCAATCTGATCAAGGTCGAATCGACCTCCAGATACTCCGCCAGCCCAGCGCAAATTCCGCCGAGCATTTTATTACTCTGAGCTCGGTATAATTTCTTTGTCATACTATTTAATACGCATTTTATCCCAAAAAGTTCCTCTGGGCAAAATAATAAACATCTTTATTAGCTATTTACAATTTTCCATTTTCTATTTACCATTTATAGTATAGGAGGAACACTATGCCTATACAACCAGTTTTGATCAACGGATCCTGGCGGGAACCTAAGTCTCCTATTGGGCACTTCCAGTCCATTACTCCGGAAACAGGAGTAGCTCAAGCAAAGAGATACCCCATTTCCAGTTTTACTGATATTGAACTTGCTCTTTCTGCTTCGTACTGGGCTGTTAAGGAACTTAAGTCTGTTTCTCCGGAGAATATTGCTAAATTCCTCGAACTCTATGCCTCTAATATCGAAGCTCATGCCGCCCTCTTATCCCAGACCGCAGCAATTGAAACCGCTCTTCCTGAAAAATCCCGCTTTCTTGATATTGAACTGCCCCGCACTACGGATCAATTACGCAAGGCAGCCAGAGCTGCTAAAGATCGTTCATGGTGCCGGGCTACCATAGATACTAAAGCCAATATCCGCTCTAAATTCAGCCCTCTGGGAGGGCCGGTTGTTATCTTTGGCCCGAATAATTTTCCATTTGCCTTTAACTCCATTTCCGGCGGGGATTTTGCCGCAGCTATAGCCTCCGGAAATCCAGTGATCGCTAAAGCAAATCCCGGTCATCCGGGTACAACAAGGATCTTTGCAGAAGTAGCCTTAAAAGCTTTAAAAAAATGCGGTCTTCCCCTGACAATGATCCAGCTTATATATCATCTGCAACCTGAAGACGGCTTTAAACTTGTATCTCATCCATTAACCGGAGCCACTGCATTTACCGGCAGCCGCAAATCAGGGCTTGCTTTAAAACATGCAGCCGAATCAGCCAGCAAATTGATCTACATCGAAATGTCAGGCCTCAATCCTGTCTTTATTTTTCCTCTGGCTCTTAAAGAGCGCGGGAAAGAAATCGCGGAAGAACTCAGCCAATCCTGTACTCTGGGAGCTGGACAGTTCTGCACAAATCCAGGACTGGTTGTCCTCTTAAAAAATCAGGATACTGAAAACTTCATAAAAATCCTAGCTGAAAAACTGAGATCAACTCCTGCCAGCATTCTTTTAAGCCGACAAGTACTCCAATCTCTTTCTGCAGCTGTTGCTTCATTGAAAATATCCGGCGCTGAAATAGTCAGCGGTGGGAAAAAGATTGACACAAAGGCATTCAGTTTTGCCAATACTCTCCTTAGGGTCACGGGAGATAAATTCTTAAAGAAAAGCAAAAAACTCCAGACAGAAGCATTCGGCCCGTCCTCTCTAATAGTAGTTGCAGAAAATATCAAACAAATGATAACTATAGCCACTCATTTGGAAGGGAATCTCACAGGTTCAATTTACAGCCATACCGATAAAGAAGAATCCCTTTACGCTGAGATTGAAGCAATTTTACGGACAAAAGTGGGGCGCTTAATAAATGATAAAATGCCGACCGGAGTAGCTGTTTCTCCGGCTATGAGCCACGGAGGCCCCTTCCCTGCCACCGGACACCCAGGTTTCACTTCAGTAGGGATTCCTGCTGCAATGCTGCGTTTCTCAGCTCTGCACTGCTATGATAATGTGAGAAAACACCGGCTGCCGGCTGAACTTAAGGACAAAAACCCTTATGGGAAAATGTGGCGGTTAATTGACGGAGACTGGACACAAAAAAATATTTAACCTAGGCTATTCACGAGCCGAGGTTGCTACAGATACGGTTTAATTACCTCAATAAGCTCCGGCAGATCCATTTTAAGCTCTCTTAAGTGCTCGATCTTAGGGATACCATTTTTCGTCCAGCCTCTTCGTTTATAAACTGCGTCAAGCAATTTTTCATATACTTCTTCTCTGTGCTTTCTTGTGATCTTGATCTTCTCCGCTGTTGATTTTCCTTCCGGGTCAATTCCGATTATTTCTTTCATCTGCTGGTCATACCTGTCCTGCCTGGACTCATACTCCTCTACGGTCACAGGTCCAGCAGCCCGGTAAGGCTGGGCATCATGTTCCCTCTTTCCATATCCTCTTCTGAGATTAAATATCCTCTGGAAATTATAGACTCGCTCTGACTGCTTTATCAATTCATGCTTGTCAATATTTTTCCCGGTTACAGCATTAAATATCGTGACATAATTATCAAGATGTTCAGGAACTTTAGCTGGCTCGTCAGTCTTAACATTATCCGCTGGTTCAACATCATTCCATGGCAGCTTACATAATCCCATCAGACCAAACCAGGTTCTGAACATAGGAAAATAATGCAAGGCCTCAGCTTTATCCTCAAATGTGGGGATCTGTTTATTTACCATATCCATAAAGATCAACCAGGCTTCATCATGCTGGGGGCCTTTATTGGTCATGGCAAAACCGCCTTGTTGAGCCAAAGATTCTTTTGCTACATACTGGGAATATTCCAATCCTTTGTTTTCCATCCCAATATCCTGGAGGAAATCCGGATCCGCTCCATATTCCTTAACAAACCTTTCTTTCATTTTACGGACACCCAATCCTGCTACCAAACCAAATCCATCTCCTCTGGCCATTTGATGAATAAGTTCCAGGGAAGCTTCGGCATTTCCAAAATTCAGTTTCAGACCCCCGGTGATGCCTTTATTGATCACCCCTTTTTCAAAGCACTCCATGGTAAAAGCGACTAAGGTTCCATATGAGATAGTATCAATCCCATATGTATCACAGTAAAAATTTAACTCCAAAATAGCATCTATATCAAAAATACCGCAATTAGAACCGACTCCACCTGCTGTTTCATATTCTGGGCCCTCAACTGTTACTTTTTGTCCTTTATATGGCCCTGTTTTAAGCTCAAAATTCTCAACTGTTTTACAACAGGACATCATACACCCAAGCCAGCATCCATCCGGCATCCCTTGAGTAAATCTAGTCTTTAAAACTTTAGAGTCCATCTTAGGGACATCCTTATGGGACCCATATTTAAAATTGTGTACTGGCAGAAGGTCATAATCATTCATGATTTCTATGAGATGGGCAGTACCGGCCTGCTTCATCTGGGATTGTTCGTCATCCAGCTCCCGCATTTCTTTTGTAAATCTTTTTCCCCTTTCTATAATAGCTGGCAGGTCTACTACATTATTCTTATTCGGCTTTATTTTTCCCGATTTTGCAACCAGTGCTTTAATATTTTTATTTCTAAAAACCGTACCTATACCACCACGGCCAGCCTGTTTTATCCGGCATTCTTTTCTATTAACATCATACCAGCTGAAGTTCAACATGCCGATCAAAGTATTTTCTGCAGCACTTCCAGCAGAGACTACAGAAATGTTCCTTTTATCCCTTTCGTCATCAGCATACATCTCTGTCAACTGCTCTACCAGGATATGCGAGTCGACTGCTTCTTTCGGCGC
>JAUWTR010000020.1 GCA_030614645.1 Candidatus Aminicenantota bacterium | reverse complement strand
GAAGAGGAAGCGTTTGAGGATTTGATCAAAGAGATATGCAGAATTGTTTCCGGGCCGATAAGTGTAGAATGTGTATCAAGCCGTGCTGAGGAGATCATTAAAGAGGCCAGGAGCTTGGCTGAACTAGCTGATAATGTTGTAGTCAAGATTCCCATAGGAATTGAGGGGCTGAAAGCGATTAAAGCCCTGGCGCAGGAAGGCATACATGCTAATACAACCCTGGTTTTTTCTCCTTTGCAGGCTGTATTAGCTGCTAAAGCGGGAGCTAGATATGTAAGTCCGTTTGTCGGCAGGCTGGATGATATCTCTCATGATGGCATGGATTTAGTGGATCAGATCGTAAATATTTTTAATAATTATGGTTTTGATACCGAAGTAATAGTTGCGTGTATAAGGCATCCTCTGCATATTGTTGAAACCGCACTTATTGGAGCAGATATAGCAACCCTTCCTTTTGCCGCGCTTGAGAAGATGGTCAAGCATCCGCTGACTGATATCGGGATTGAAAGATTCTTAAAAGACTGGGATAAGGTTAAGTCCAAGTAAATAGTCCAGGATAAAAAATGTCTATTGAGAAAAAAATCGAGGAAGTTAAACGCCGTGAAAAGCTTGCCGAGTTGGGAGGAGGAAAAGAAAAAATTGCCAAGCGGCACAAAGAAAAGAAACTTACTGCACGCGAGAGAATTAACTTACTTTTAGATGAAGGATCTTTTCAGGAAATGGACAAGTTTGTTGTTCATGATAGCAAAGATTTTGGCCTGGATAAAAAGCGGATATATGGGGACGGCGTAGTTACTGGCTACGGTATGATTGAAGGGCGGTCAGTATTTATTTTCGCTCAGTATTTTACTGTGTTCGGCGGTTCTTTAAGCTCTGCCAATGCAGCCAAGATATGCAAGATCATGGACCTGGCCATGAAAGCCGGCACTCCCATTATCGGGCTCAACGATTCCGGCGGAGCGCGTATCCAGGAAGGAGTTGCCAGCCTGGCAGGATATGCAGATATATTTCTGAGAAATGTCCTGGCTTCGGGAGTGGTTCCTCAGATCTCAGCAATAATCGGGCCCTGTGCAGGAGGAGCTGTTTATTCTCCTGCAATAACCGATTTTATCGTCATGACCCGGGGAGTCAGTAAGATGTTCATCACTGGTCCGGATGTGATCAAAGCAGTGACTCACGAAGTTGTCACTATGGAGGAACTGGGAGGTGCAGAGACACATAATACTTTAAGTGGAGTTGCTCATTTTGCAGCCGAGAATGAGGAGAAAACATTAACAATTATCAGGGAGCTTTTATCTTTTATCCCGGATAACAATATGGAAGATCCTCCGGAGAAAAAGTCCGCGGACCCATTGGACAGAATAAATGATAAATTAAACCACATTATCCCTGATGACCCTAATCAACCATATGACATTCGTGAAGTAATTCAGGAAGTGTTGGATGAAAACTATTTTTTTGAAATCCAGGAGAATTATGCTAAAAATATAGTAATAGGTTTCGGCCGGCTGAGTGGAAAGCCGGTGGGTATCGTTGCTAACCAGCCTGATCATCTGGCCGGAGTGCTGGATATCAATTCATCTGATAAAGGGGCTCGTTTTATCCGCTTCTGCGATGCTTTTAATATTCCTTTGATAACTTTTGAGGATGTTCCGGGATTCCTACCTGGAGTCGCACAGGAACATGGGGGAATCATCCGGCATGGAGCCAAGATCCTTTATGCTTTTGCAGAAGCCACAGTGCCGAAGATAACGATCATTACCCGCAAGGCATATGGGGGAGCATATTGTGTCATGGCTTCCAAGCATATCCGGGCTGATATCAATTACGCCTTTCCTACCGCAGAGATTTCTGTTATGGGACCTGAAGGAGCGGTAAAGATCGTGCATAAGCGTGAATTGGATAAAGCTGAAGATTCAGATGAATTAACCAGGAGGAAAGTCGAAGAATTTAGGGAAAAGTTTGCTAATCCCTATATAGCCTGTGAAAAAGGTTATCTGGATGAAGTGATCGAGCCGAAATATACGCGTCAGAAGCTGATTGCTGCTTTAAAAATGCTGGAAAACAAGCGCGACCAGAATCCCCCGAAAAAGCACGGGAATATCCCCCTATGATGTTTAAAAAAATATTAATTGCCAACCGGGGAGAAATAGCGGTAAGGGTTATCCGGGCCTGCCGCGAAATGGGTATTATTCCAGTTGCTGTATATTCAAATGTTGACAGCAAAGCCCTGCACGTTAGGCTTTCCAAAGAAGCTTACCTTATCGGAGATGCAATGCCTTCCGAAAGTTATCTTAATATTGATAAAATAATCAGCGCAGCTAAAAAAAGCGAGGCTGATGCTATTCATCCCGGATATGGATTTCTGGCTGAAAACTCTGAGTTTGCAAGGCGTTGTGAGGAGGAAGGGATTGTTTTTATCGGGCCTGGTTCTAAGCCTATGCAGCTTATGGGCGAGAAAACAGGGGCTCGGTCGAGGATGAAGGATGCGGGAGTTCCAATTATTCCAGGGACGCTTAGGCCTATTGTAAAGGAATCGGAATTAAAGGAAGAGGCGGAAAAGATAGGTTTTCCCGTTCTCCTGAAGGCGTCAGCAGGAGGTGGGGGAAAAGGATTTCGCCTGGTAAATGAGAAAAAAGACCTACTATCTTCCTTTCAGATAGCCAGTTCTGAGGCGCGAGCAAGCTTTGGGGACCCTTCTCTTTATCTTGAAAAATATATGAAAGAACCTCATCATATTGAAGTACAGATCCTAGCTGATAAAATAGGAAATATTGTCTATCTGGGAGAAAGAGAATGTTCGATCCAGAGGCGTTATCAGAAGGTGCTGGAAGAAACTCCATCCCCGTTTTTAGATGATGACCTCCGTCATAAGATAGGGCGGATTGCAGTAAAAGCGGCGGAAGCAGTTGCATACCAGAATGCCGGGACTGTTGAGTTTATTGTGGATAAAGATAAAAATTTCTATTTTCTGGAAATGAATACTAGACTCCAGGTTGAGCACCCGGTTACTGAAATGGTGACTGGGATAGATATTGTTAAATCTCAGATCGAGATAGCAGCAGGCAGGCCCTTAGCCTTTAGTCAGGAGGAGATTAAACCAAAAGGGGCTTCTCTGGAGTGCCGGATTTATGCGGAAGATCCGAATAATGACTTTATGCCTTCTCCTGGAAGGATTGAACGCCTGCGTTCACCTGACGGGGGGCCGGGGGTCCGTTACGACAACGGGATCTATGAGGGTTATGAAGTCCCCCTGGAATATGATCCTTTACTTTCTAAGGTAATAACCTGGGGAGCTACTCGAAAAGAGGCAATTCAGCGCATGGGCCGGGCATTGTCGGAGTTTCAGGTTTATGGAATAAAAACTATTATACCTTTTTTTAAACGGATCCTTAAACACCCTGATTTTTGTGAAGGTAATTACAACACTCACTTTATTCCCCGGCTGGAAAAAGAAGGAAACTCGGTTGATCCTGAAGAACAGGTGGTTGCCTTGATCGCGGCTGGGATTAAAAGTTTTCGGGAAAGCAGGGCTGTATTCGCCTGCAAGCAAAAAAATAGCAAAAGCAACTGGAAATTACAGGGTAGGATTAGAGCTTTTTCTGATAGGATATGAAATGAATATATCTTTTTGGTATCAGGATAAAGAGTATAAATTGAAGCTTATGGGTAAAGCGGATGATGGAATTCAGATCCATATGGGAGGCAAAAAGTATCAAGCTACGGCAGAGTTTGTAAACAAGGATGAGTTCATTTTAAATATTGACGGGAAGGTCTATGACCTGAGTGTGTCAACTAATTCCGATTCCTATAGGGTTTTTTTGAATGGAAAATGTATTCAGGTCGAAAAAAAATCAGCCAACCAGATGCTGGGAAGTAAGAATTCTTTAGCTGAAAAAAAAATCATTAGGACATCTATGCCTGGCCGGATCGTCAAGGTGTTAGAAAAAGAAGGCTCAGAGATCAAAGAAGGCCAGCCTGTGATAATCCTTGAAGCTATGAAAATGCATAATGAGATTAAATCGCCCCAACCAGGGAAAATAGTAAAGATCGGACCAGGTGAGGGAGATTTGGTCGAAGCTGGTGCTTTACTATTTACTGTGGAGTGAATATTATTTCGCCAAAATGGAGAAACATTGTCTCTGAATTATTGGCTGATAGTCAGGAATACCTGGAAGAAACTCAGGCGCTTTTTTATCCTGGGATTGATCGTTCTGGTTTTGTTTGGGGCAAGCAACCTGGTAAGGAATCTTGTATTAAATCAGGTTAAGAAAAAGATTCAATCGAGTTTTGGTTATACTAGACTGTACCTTTCGCTTTTTCCTCCTGCACTTATCATCGAGAACGCAAGGTCTGTTTCATCCTCGCCTTTTTTCTCTGCCAGGAAAATCTCAGTTAAGATCTCTACCAGGGCACTTCTGTCAAGGGACAAACCCTTTATTGTCCTGATAGATAACCCGGTTTTGCGCATTTATGAGATATCAGATAAAACTAAAACCGGGAAAAAAGGAAAGTTTACCTTGGCTTTCCCTTTTGCTGTTGAGAGAGGATTGATAAGAGATGGAGAGGTCTATTACTGGGGAAAAGAATCTCGCATTCATTCTCAGGGGGCCAATGTTTTTTTTATACAGCGAGGAAATACTTTTACTCTTAAAGCTGAGGTGGAGAAAAATGAGTTGGATTTAGGAAGGGGGCTCCCCCGGATCAATGGCAGAGTGAAGCTGGCACTTGAGGGGCGCGGTAAAGAAATTGATATCAAGCGCTTGACGATAGTAGGAAGTGACGGGATCGTTAAGGCAAAGGGGCGTTTAGTTGATTTTTTAAAGCCCGAGTTTGACCTGGATACTTCAGTAAATCTGCGAACCCCTCTGATGGCGGAATTACTGAAACTTCCTTTTAAGTGGGAAGGGAAGGCTAAAGCGGAGGGGATTTTAAGCAGAAAAGAAGAGAATATTGTTTTTGAGGGAGAAGTATCGAGCAGCTCTCTAGTTCTAAATGATGTCCCCTTGGGAGAGGTTACAGGCCAGCTAAATTTTTGGGAATCTTCCGGAGGTTTTGTTGAGCTTGATATCCGGAAAAGAGGTTTGCCTAAGGAGTATTTGAAAATATTTTTTGAAGCAGGGAAGGTTGAAGGTCTTGCTCGGCATCTCCATCTGGACTCTATAGCGAATTTCCTTAAACTGCCCTGGCCGGTTTCGTCTCCAGTCTGGGGGAGTTTTAAACTTATTGACAATCACTTGACTGTGAATGCTGAATTTAAAGACGAGCTTGAGCTAAAAAGGCCAGGCAGATTTCCTTTTTATGGAAAAGTAAATTTGGATTGGGATGGGAAGGATAGAGTTTCTTTTTATTCCTCTGATATTGATTCAAGTTTTTCCCGAATGAATGTCCGAGGCAGTCTGATCCTGGGCCGGGAACTTGATATCACATTTGACGGAGAAGTAAAGGACGGTAAGCAAGCCCGGCAATTTACGGAACTTATCCTTAAAAGAAAATTTATATTTCCAGAGATAAGGGGTGCCGGCAAAGCTAAGCTTGAACTTTTTGGTGATTATAATTCTCCCCAGGTCAAAGCCGGTTTTTCGCTGATAACTGCCGGTTTTGATAAGCTTGATGCTGAAGCTGTAGAGGGAGAGATCGAGCTTATAAGAAACGATTTTTTTGGAAGGTTTACTGTAAAAGATCCGTTTTTTAACGGTAGAATCGGTCTATTTTCGAATCCGGAGCAGACTACGGTCAATATTTGGGTAGACAATGGGAGAGTAGAAACCATACTTCCGGCTTTTGAAATAGATCTCCCTCTTAAGGGAAAAGCTTCCGGCTATTTTGAGTATAAAGAAAGAAATAAGAAGATATCCTTTAGCGGTTCCTTTTCCGGAGCCCTGATAGATCTTGCTGGTCAAGAGCTGAGTGACGTGAGGGGAAAGATAAAAGGGGATGATAAAACAGTATCCTTTCCAGAACTTAGATTCAAGTTTTATCAAGGAGAAGTAAAAGGCAATGCTTTTCTCTGCCCTGAAACCAATGAATTTGATATTGACCTTGAGGGGGAAAATATCGATCTTTCCTTGCTTTATAAGGAGATAAAAGGCCTGTGTTCGTTGAACTTAAGTGGAAAAGGCAAGTTAGGAAAGGATCTAATATTGGGAAAATACATGGTTGAAAATCTTTATTTCCCGCCTTTTCAGCCAACCCGGGTAGAGGGGGATATCAAGCTGAATGTAAAGGATAAGACACTACAGCTTGATTTGAAGGGAAATTTTATTCCGGGAGAGAATCCTTTTTCGGTTTTGCTAGGGATTCCATTTGGCGATACCCCTATGTCTGGCAGTATCAAAGGTGATTTTAACAATCTGAATATTCTGCTGCCCTGGAGAGGTGCTGAGGGTAGAATAAACTATTTAGCAGATATCAGTGGTGCTCGTCTTTTGCCGCAGATAAAAGGAGTAATAGACGTTAAAGGGTCCATACTGCCTTTTCCCCGGTTTGCGCATGCTTTTAGGGATTTTTCCGGATTGGTCTTTGTAGAGAATGGAGATTTTTCCATACGATCTTTTCAAGGTAAATTTGGAGGTGGGGATGTCAAGGGCTCAGGGATGCTTAAAATCAGCAGTAAAGGACTTGAAAAAATCGACATTAGAGGGGAAGGGAAAAAACTGTCCCTTGCCCTGCTAGAAAGAACAAGAGTCTTAGCTGATGGAAAGCTAAACCTGATCTGGGATAAAAACCGTTTTGTCCTGAATGGCGATTTATTTATTAACCAGCTTTCCTGGCGGCGGGAGTTGACCGAAAAGCTTTCATTTTCTTCGAGTGCTTATCAACAGATGCAGAATAAACCCGGTTTTTTTGATGCCTTGAATTTGAATATTCATTTACGGGCGGATGATAATGCCTGGGTGGAAAATTCCTTGGGAAGGATACGGGGGAAGTTTGATTTGACCATTTCAGGCAATGTTTTAAATCCTGTTCTTTTGGGAGAGATCGAAGCTTTGGGAGGGAGTGTTGATTTCCTGGGCAGAGATTTTAAGGTTTTAGAGGGCAGAATAAGTTTTTTTAACCCTGTAGCAATTGAGCCGTATATTCGTTTCCAGGGAGAGACATATGTAAAGGACTACCGGGTGACATTTTCTCTTAACGGCCTCTCCAACAAGTTGATCCCTGAATTTGGTTCGTCACCTCCTTTGCCTCAGGAAGATGTATTGGCTCTGCTTGCCCTGGGAGAGGCTTTCCGGCGTACATATCATTATGATAGAAGTATGAGGCAGGGAGCAGCTTCTATGGTTTCCTTTTCCTTGTCAGAAGAAGCAAAAAAACGGGCGGAAAAAATTTTCAGTGTTGACAGGTTTCGCATAGATCCTTTTGTTTTGGGCTCTACAGCAGAAGTGACCGCTCGCTTAACACTAGGAAAAAAACTTTCAAGAAATATTTTCATTCTTTATTCTACAAATTTAAGCACTCAGCGTGAGGAGATAATGCGCTTAGAGTGGGAAATTTCAAAAGATCTGTCTGTAGTTGGAATCAGGGATGAAACTGGACGCATAAGTTTGGATGTTAAAATTCACAAACGTTTTTAAACGCAACAATCTAAACAGGATTATTTTCTGGGGGGCGGTTATGCTCTATGTGCTGTTTTTAGGGAGCGCTGTGCTGTATTCCCAGGAAAATACTGCTTCCGAGCTCATAAATAGCGTTTCGATCATAATTGACCATAAGGCCGGCGGCGAGGAAATTGAAGACTTAATCACAATTCGGCCAGGGGATTTATTTTCTCTAAAAAAAATAAACAATAGTATTAAACAGATATATAAAACCGGGCTTTTTTCTGAAATTAAGGTTCTAAAAACAGGGGGAAATAGACTTGACCTGACTTTTCTTTTATCTAGCAGATTTTTTGTAAGGAAGATATTTTTCCAGGGTAGTGATGGGGTTCCCGGAAGAAAGCTAAGAAAAGGCATTTTTAGTTTAACTGAAGGGGGTTCTTTTTCCGAAAGCAAGCTGAAAAAAGCGGTTGAAGAGATACAAGAGGTCTTACGTATTAGCGGCTATTTTAATGCCGGAGTAAAAGCTAATAGAGATAAAATCCCTGATAGTAATCAGATCGATGTTTTTTTTGAGATTCGATCTTCAGGGAGATATGAGGTTGAAGGTGTCGATTTTGAAGGGAAACTGATTTTCTCTCCCCGGAAGTTTAAAAATAGGATGGCGACCAGATTTGGAAAAGTGTTTAGACCAAAGGTCCTGGAGAAGGACATTCAAAAACTTAAGGAGCTTTATATTGCCGAGGATTACCAGAGAGTTGATATCAAGATTAAACGGCAGGATTTCAATGAAAAGAAAAAAAGTGTTTTTCTTGTTTTAGAGGTTTTACCTAACGAAAAAATCGAGATATCAATCACTGGAGCAGAGGTCCCCATAGCTCTTATTAAGCCGATTTGGGAGGCCAGGATTTTTGAAGAATGGGGGCTGGAGGAAGGAGAATCAAAAATAATCGAATACCTAAGGGAAAAGAGATACCTTTTTCCTAATGTTGATTCAAGTATCAAGCGGGAAGATAACAAGATCCATATAATTTACAAGGTGTCTCCTGGAAGGAGGTATCGAATTGAGGGTATATCTTTTAAAGGAGTAAGTTATTTTACCGTTGATCAGCTTGAAGATGCCTTGTCCCTGGAAAAAAACATCCTATTCCTCAGTAAGATAAGCGGATCCCGTTTATTTGAGATTCCTGATGAGATAAAGTTCTTATATAGAACGAATGGATTTCCTGAAACCGATGTAGTTCTTAATTTTGAAAGAAGGGGGACGAGTGTAAAGCCCATCTTTTTTGTAGAAGAAGGAAAGCAACTCAACATAAAAATCCTTTCGGTAGAAGGAGCCGTTTTGTTTTCTAAAGCAAGCCTGCTAAAACAAATCGATAGTTTTGAGGGTGGCCCTTTTTATTCTCCAAGCATACAAAAAGATGTTGAAAGGCTTGAAAAATTTTATTTAATTGAAGGTGTTCGCGGCTCTGAAATTAATGCAAAAGTTCAAGCGGAAGAGGATAATTTATATTCAGTTGAATTTCAAATCAAAGAAGGACAAAAAGTCAAAATAGAAAACATTATAATCACCGGCAATAGTAATACTCGGATAAATACCATCCAGCGAGAGCTTATGATAAAAGTGTGGGATTTTGCTCATTACAACAGGATACAAGAGACTGAAAGAAGATTGGAAAATCTTGGTATATTCACTGAAGTCAATGTAGAAGAGATAATTCTTGCTGAAGGAAAAGAGAACCTCCTTATCAGAGTAAGAGAGGGAGAGAAAAATTATGTTGGGTTGGGTGTGGGTCTGGAGACAAAAAATGAGCTCCGTTCTTTTGACATCTGGAATAATATTGTAAGGCCCAGGGGCACTGCGGAATATATCCGCAGCAATATATTTGGCACAGCCGCTCGGGTAAGCCTTGTAGGACAGCTAAGTCTTAAAGAGAAACGGGCGATTTTTTCTTGGGAACAGCCTTATTTTTTCGGTATTCCAATACAGACATTTTTAAATGCCTGGCTGGAGCAGGAAGAGCGGAAGAGTTATAGTTTTGACCGCCGCGGCATCAGTCTGACTGGAATCAAGCATCTTTCAGATAAAGAGGATATGATGCTTCTTACTACTTTAAGGATTGTCCAAACAAAGTTGTTTGATCTGAAGATCGCGGAGGCTGGAGTCGACAGGCAGCATTTTCCCTTTTCTGCCACTTCTATTTCTGGAAGTTTTATCTGGGATAGGCGAAGTGATCCCTTTAATCCTGGAAGCGGATTCTTTTTCTCAAGTGTACTGGAGTGGGCATATCCGCTTTTTAATGCGGAATCAGATTTTCTAAAGTCCTATTCAAAGTATCAGCATTATTTTCTTGTATGGCCTCAGGTTTTGTTCAGTGTTACTTCTCGGATCGGCCTGGGAGGAGGGAGGATGCCGATCCATGAACGTTTTTTTGCTGGTGGCAGCAATTCTTTCCGTGGTGCTGAATTTGATGAACTTGGTCCTAAGGACCCCACATCTTTAGAGCCGGTGGGAGGGGAAGTATTGATACTGTTTAATTTTGAGTTGACGTTTCCGCTTTTATCTCAGTTTAAGGATTTATCAGGGGCGGTTTTTTATGATAAGGGAAACGTTTTTTTTAAAAGAAGACAGGTCAGTTTGGCCGGGT
>JAUWTR010000363.1 GCA_030614645.1 Candidatus Aminicenantota bacterium | reverse complement strand
GATTCTTGCTTAAGGCTTAGAAGTGTAGAGAAAATTGGGGAAATCCCTGTCTTTTGAAGGGACTTACCATTGTCGATTACAGTCCATTTAGCGTAAATATGCCTAAAGGGAAAAAATAGCAAGAAATGTGGAAATAATTGTTTATGTAATGTATAAATAGTATAGGTATGTTGATTCTTCAAGGAGGCATCAATGAGAAGACCAAGTTTTAAGTTTTTAGCATGTATAAGTATATTTTTGTTTGGCCTTATTATAACAGGATTTTCACAGAGCTCAGAGCAGATCGATAAGCTATTTGAGAAACTAGAATGGAGGAATATCGGACCCGCCAATATGGGTGGCAGAACTGTTGACATAGATGTTGTAGAATCAAAACCCTGGATCATTTATGCTGCTATGGGGCCAAGTGGAGTATGGAAATCTGAAAATAACGGCATATCCTGGGCCCCGGTTTTTGATAAAGAAAGCACAGTTTCAGTCGGGGATGTTACCATTTGTCAATCTAACCCGGATATAGTGTGGGTAGGTAGTGGTGAAGCTACTACCAGGAATAGCGTCACCATAGGAGACGGAGTTTACAAAACAAACGATGCCGGGAAAACCTGGAAGAATATGGGATTAAAAAATACCCGCCACATCAGCCGTATTGTGATCGACTCTGATAATCCGGATATCGTATATATAGCAGCTCAGGGACACCTCTGGGGACCCAATGAAGAACGGGGAGTATATAAAACCTCGGATGGAGGCAACACCTGGCAGAAAGTTCTTTATATAAATAAAAACACAGGAATAGCAGACCTTGCCATTGATCCTTCGGATGGCAAGATCCTCTATGCAGCAGCCTGGGATTATCAGCGTTTTCCTTATTTTTTCTACAGCGGGGGTCCAGGCAGCGGCATTTATAAGTCTGTGGATGGGGGAGATAACTGGGTGCGATTGGTCAAAGGACTTCCCGAGGGAGTTTTAGGACGTATTGGCTTAGCAGTTTCGCGCAGCAATCCTGATGTAGTTTATGCTCTCATCGAGCACAAAGATGGGGGGATTTGGCGCTCAGAGGATAAAGGGGAAAGCTGGAAACGTACTTGTGATAATAAAACTTTTATTACTATAAACTTCCGGCCTTTTTATTACAGCCAGATTCGGATAGATCCCAGCGATGATAAAGTCGTTTATGTATTTTCAGGGGGAGCCTATATTTCAAAAGATATGGGGAAAAAGTTTAAGGCGATCTCAGCCGGAACGCATTCTGATCATCATGCCCTTTGGATAGATCCGGAGAATCCTAAACATCTGATCGATGGGAATGACGGAGGTATTGATATCACCTATGACGGCGGTAAAAACTGGCATCCTATTAATCACATGGCAGTAGCTGAAGTATACCAGATAGGATTTGATTTTCAAAAGCCATACCATGTTTTCTGTGGGCTGCAGGACAATGGAGCATGGGGGGGGCCAAGTGCTACTTATGATAGTGCTGGAATTGTAAATGATGATTGGTATGTACTGGCTGTCATGGGAGACGGATTTTTTGTAAAACCAGATCCTTCTGACCATAATATTATTTACGGAAATTATCAGATGAACGGTTTAACGAGAGTGGACCAAAGAATCGGGCGGGGAAGAGGAATAAGACCCGAAGCCTCCCTTCATGAACCTGTTTATAGATTTAACTGGAATTCTCCCATCCATATTTCCCCTCATGATCCGAAAACAGTATATACGGGCGGAAATTATTTATTCAGAACCCGTAATGGTGGGCAAAACTGGGAGATCATAAGCCCCGACCTTTCTACCAATGATCCGGAAAAGCAAAAGGATTCTGGGGGAATGATAACGATGGATAATACTGGGGCTGAGATCCACTGTACTATATTAACGATAGCGGAATCTCCGGTACAAAAAGGTGTGATCTGGTGTGGTACTGATGACGGAAATGTCCAGATTACCCATGATGATGGAAAATCCTGGGAAAATGTAGTCGAAAATATTCCCGGCTTACCTAAAAACACCTGGTGTTCCCGCCTAGAAGCTTCTCACTTTGAGGCTGGAACTGCCTATGCTGCTTTTGATGGTCACCGCATGGATGACTACAGCACTTATCTCTATACGACAAATGATTTCGGTAAATCCTGGAAATCCATAAAAAGCGGCCTTCCTTTTGGGTGGGTACATGTTATTAGAGAAGATATCCGCAATAAAAACCTGCTGTTTGTAGGAACCGAATTTGGAATATTTGCTTCCCTTGACCGGGGCAGGACCTGGTTTTCATTAAAAAATGATATGCCTACCACAGCCGTACGGGATATTGCAGTGCACCCAAGGGAAAATGATCTGATAATAGGCACTCACGGCAGGGGCATTTGGATAATGGATGATATTTCCCCATTACAGGAATTTTCAAATGATGTTTTTAACTCAAAAATGCATTTATTCAGTATTCGTCCGGATACTCAATTTTATGCTTCCGTTTCCCGCGAATCCTTTAGCCGGCCTGTTTTCTCTGCGAAAAACCCTCCTTATGGATTGACTATCACAACCTATTTTAAGGATAAACCGGAAGAACGGCCCGAGATTTTCATCACGAATCCAGAGGGAGAAAAGATATATGAAATTAAATTAAGAAAAAAAGCAGGTCTGCAGAGAAACACCTGGAATCTACAGTATGTACATAAGACCAAGGACGGAAAGCTGGTAAAACCCACTGGTTTCGGCATGGCTTCTCTTCCGCTGGCATCTCCTGGAGAATATGAAATAGAACT
>JAUWTR010000081.1 GCA_030614645.1 Candidatus Aminicenantota bacterium | reverse complement strand
TATTAAAACTGATCTGGATATTAACCAAGTTTCCCTTGAAGACCTCTTCACTCAAGCCGATATGATCTCCCTGCACCTTCCTCTTACTGAAAAAACGAAACACATGATAAGTGACGATGCTTTTAAGCAGATGAAAGATGGAGTGATCATTATCAACGCAGCTCGCGGAGGAGTGGTTCATGAAGCCGCTCTGCTCAGAGCACTCGAATCAGGTAAAGTACGCGCTGCAGGAATCGATGTTTATGAAAAAGAACCAACTGATAATTTTCCACTTATCGATCACCCTAATGTTATTGCCATGCCCCATATAGGTGCTGCAGCCAAAGAAGGTCAGAAACGAGCTGGGCTTGAAGTGATCCAAGCATTAAAGAAAAAGTTTTTCTGAGCTGATAAATGGTCTATCTTGATAATAATGCCACCACTCCTATAGACCCTGCTGTTTCTGAAAAAATGTCATGGTTTTTAAGGGAACATTTTGGAAATCCCTCCTCTTTGTACCCGATCGGGAGAGAGGTCAAAAAATTAATCACTGAGGCCAGAGAAACTGTTGCTGATGCCCTGGGAGCCATGCGAAGTGAAATTATTTTTACCGGATCCGGAACTGAATCTGATAATTTTGCGATCCAGGGAATAATGAATGCTTTCCCTGAAAAAAATGAATTTATCACGTCTTCGATAGAACATCCTGCAGTTATAGAAACCGCTTCTTACCTGGAAAAAAAGGGGAAGAAAATCACATTTATCCCGGTTGACCATTACGGAAATGTCGATCTTGAATTCCTTAAAAAAGCAATATCCCCAAAAACAGCTTTGATCTCTGTCATGTACTCCAATAATGAATTAGGCTCTATTGAACCAATAAAAGAAGTCGTAAAAATAGCTAAGGAAAAAGAAGTTCTTGTCCATACAGATGCTGTCCAGGCTTTTGGAAAAATCCCCTGTAATGTTAATAAATTGGGAGTAGACCTTTTATCTATCTCAGCACATAAGATCTATGGTCGTAAAGGAATAGGTGCTCTCTATATACGCAAAGGAACAAAAATACTCCCTCTGATATGCGGAGGCCAGCAGGAAAGGAACCTGAGAGCTGGAACGGAAAATACAGCCGGCATCATTGCCTTAGGTGAAGCTGTGCGAATTTTTCAAACTAAAGGGGATAAAGATTTGAAACGAATTAATAAACTTGCAGACCGTTTAAAAAAAGGCATAGAAGAACGGATCCCCAGGGTCATCTTTAACGGACCTGAAAAGAATCGAGTTAAATCGACCCTGAGTTTTTCTTTTACCGGCATGGAAGCTGAAGCCATTCTGCTTGCGTTAGCTAGTAAAGAGATCTATGTATCTACTGGTTCAGCCTGCAGTGAAGACTCTGAAGATGTGTCTCATGTTCTCAGCTCGATCGGTCTAAAACCTGAAGTCGCCCGCTCTACTCTTCGTTTATCTCTCGGCCGTTTTAACAATGATGGAGATGTAAGCAGAGTTCTAAGTGAACTCCCGGAAATAATTGAAAAATTAAGAAACATTTCCGGACTCTAAAATCAGTTGGCATAATGATTTTTTAGCTATGGCAAAAGCAAAACCTTTTTCCCCTGTAAAATTGATTTTCGGCTTAATTGCTTCCCAGGATTTAGTTTTTAAGAGAACCCAGGAGCTGTTGATCCAATTATATGGGCCCTTGGACACTGAAAGTCATTTTTTTTCTTTTGACTATACTGATTATTACAAAAAACAGATGGATGGGGCATTAAAACGAAAATTTATCAGCTGCTTAAGTCTTTATCCTCCAGATAAATTGAGTGAGATTAAACTAAAGACAAATTTACTAGAAGAGGAAATAGCCCTGGAAATAAATGCAAAAAAAAGGGTGGTTAACATTGACCCCGGGATCCTGAGTGCTTCTGCTTTAATAATGGCAACTGTTAAAGATTTTGCTCATAGAATTCCTATGCAAAAAGGAATCTATGGACATTTGGAATTTTTATTTGGAAAAAAAGCTGTAAAAATACTCCCCTGGACTTATCCGGATTATCGCTCCCTTGAATATCATGATTAGTTCCTGAATGTAAGGGAGCTCTACTTGAAACAACACAAGAATGTATAGCATGGACACAGGTAAGTCCCTTCGAAAGACAGGGATTTCCACCAGCGGGGAAATCCCTTCCTGTCCTCACAACGCTCTCCTCGAGAGTCTCTCGAGGATTCATGCCCGCGTTGTTCCGGATGGCTTTCTCCGGGATTTACCTGTGTCCAGGCTAACTGGGTTCCTGTAAACTATTTTTTAGTTTCTCCAAGGCCCCCTGCGGGTATGGTGAATAGATGTCAGCTCCGATACTATCAGCAAAATCTTGGGTTACGGGAGCTCCTCCTACAAGTATTTTTAGATTTGGGAATTTCGTTTTTAATACGCCTGTAATAGCTTTCATATTCATCATTGTAGTTGTCAGTAATGCACTCAATCCCACAGCATCAGGATTGTTTTCAGTTATTGCCTGGATAAAACTATTTTCCGAGACATCAACTCCACAATCTATAACCTCCCAGCCTCCCCCTTCGAAAAACATCCCGACTATTTTTTTTCCGATATCATGCATGTCTCCAACAACTGTCCCAATAATTATTTTTCCCTGATATTCTACATTTCCGGACAAAATATAAGGTTTAATATGGCTCATTCCTGCATTCATAGATCTTGCCGCCATCAGCACATCCGGCAAATATATCTCATTTTTTCGAAACTTCTCCCCTACTCTCTGCATACCTTTAATCAATGATTCTGATAACACTTTCTGGGCAGAAATGCCTGTTTCCAGGGCCTTAAGTATCAATTCATCCACACCGTCCTGACCTTTCATTTCTGGGGGATAAGGAGATTGAGCATTAACCTTGCCTTTTTCTACACAAACTGCAATCTTTTCCAATAATTTATCCATTTCTGTATAATATTTTTTTTCCACAATAATTTCAACAAATTATCCTGTTTTATTCACGAGTCGAGACATGGATACTGGTAAATCCCGCAGAAAGCCATCCGGAACAACGCGGGCATGGTTCCTCGAGAGAATCTCGAGGAGAGCATTGTGAGGACAGGAAGAGATTTCCCCGCTGGGGGAAATCCCTTTCTTTCGTAGGGACTTACCCGTATCCATGCCCACTCTTCCTGACTCAGCTTCCCATTTGCAAAAAGCATAAGCCACAACAGAATAAGGTAGGTGCTTGCCTTGCTAATTCAATATTTTTCAATTATAATCTTTGGCATTATGAAGTGGGTATACATAGAAGACCTGGAAAAATATCCGGAAAAAAAAGTAGAAATTCGCGGCTGGGTCTATAATAAGCGTTCAAGTGGAAAAATCCGCTTTCTCCTTATACGAGATGGCACAGGTATCCTGCAGTGTACAATGTACAGTGCGGATAAAGACAGTTTCCTTTTTCAGGAATTTGATAGATTAACCCAAGAGTCATCCCTGATACTTCGCGGTGTTGTTAAAAAAGAAAAGCGAGCTCCTGGCGGTTATGAAATGAGTATTGAAGAAATGGATATTATCCAGATTGCAGAAGAATACCCCATCACACCAAAAGAACATGGCATCCCGTTTCTTATGGAAAACAGACACCTCTGGCTTCGTTCTCAGAAACAACATGCAATACTCAAGATAAGATCTGAGCTGATCAAATCGATCCGTGATTTCTTTGACAATCGAGGATTCCGCCTTATGGACACTCCGATTCTTACTCCCAGTGCATGCGAAGGCACAACAACTCTTTTCGAAACTGAATATTTTGACCAAAAAGCTTATCTAAGTCAAAGCGGCCAACTCTACAATGAAGCTACTGCAATGGCATTCGGCAAAGTCTACTGTTTTGGACCCACTTTTCGAGCAGAAAAATCCAAAACCAGAAAACACCTGATCGAATTCTGGATGGTAGAGCCTGAAATAGCCTTTGCTACCCTGGCTGATATTAAGGAACTGGGCGAAGACCTCATTATCTACATCATAGAACGCACACTTGATAACCGGCAGCAGGAACTTGAAATATTGGAAAGAGATACTGGGCCTCTTGAAGCCGTAAAAAAACCTTTCCCACACATCACATATGAAGAAGCTATACAAATATTAAATGAAAACAACTTTAAGATGGAATTCGGAGATGACTTTGGCGCCCCAGAAGAAGCCAAGCTTGCAGAAATTTATAAAATGCCCGTATGTGTAACCCATTTTCCGGCAAAGATCAAAGCATTTTACATGCAGCCTGCTGATAAACGACCGGACCTTGTTCTTGGTCTGGATATACTAGCATCTGAAGGATATGGCGAGATAATCGGAGGAGGCCAAAGGATACACGATCCGGAACTCCTCGAAAAGAAAATTGCAGAACATAAACTTCCCCAGCAAGCATATAAATGGTATGTCGATCTCAGAAAATTCGGCTCAGTCCCTCATTCAGGTTTCGGATTGGGAGTCGAAAGAATGCTTTCCTGGCTATGTAAAGTCAAGCATATCCGCGAAACTATTCCTTTCCCCCGCCTTCTCTACCGTATATACCCTTAATAAAAACCAAGAGGCAGCCAATTTCTCTTTATATCTTTACTGTTTCTAATCAAGAGTTTACAATATGCCGGTAATGAAAAAAGTCGCCTTGATAAGCCTGGGTTGTGCAAAAAACTTGGTCGACAGCGAAGTGATGCTAGGATATTTTGAAGCTTCGGATTATCAAATCACTCCTGATCCAAAATCTGCTGATATAATAATCATCAATACCTGCGGTTTTATAGAACCAGCCAGGTCAGAAGCAAAAGACTCTATCCAAAAAGCAATCAAACTTAAAAAAAAGGCTAAGAACAAGATAATCGCAGTTACAGGGTGTTATGTCGAAAGATATGCTGAAAACCTAAAAAATTCCTACCCTGAAATAGATATCTGGACCGGAGTAAAAAACTTCCACCATATTATCGATTTATTAGAGAAAAAATCGTTTACTCCTGCGAATAATACATACCTTTATGATCATATGTCTCCCCGCCGCTTATCATCTCCCCCCTCCTGGGCCTATGTAAAAATCTCGGAAGGATGTTCACATAAATGTGGATTCTGTGCCATCCCGGAGATTAAAGGCCCCTATTTTTCTCGTGATATTTCATCCATCGTCCTTGAAGTTCAAAATCTTGTTTCCTTAGGGATTAAAGAGATAAACCTTATTTCCCATGATTCTACATTTTTCGGGCAAGACAAAGAGCTTAAAGATGGGCTTCCTAAATTACTTGAAGAGCTGCTAAATATAGAAGATCTCGGGTGGATAAGAGTGCTCTATGCTTATCCTGAAGAGATTTCCGACAGGCTTTTAGAAACTATGCAGGAAGATAAAATATGTAGTTACATAGATGCTCCTTTTCAGCATGCGGACAGAAATATCATAAAAAAAATGAAAAGAGGCATGGACTCTGTTAGATCTTTAAAACTTATCAAGAAAATTCGCCATAAAGTACCTGATGCAGTTCTGCGAACATCTATTATTGTTGGCTTTCCCGGCGAAGGAAACCAGGAATTTAAGAATCTTTTAAGTTTTATCAAGGCTGCAAAGTTTGACCATCTGGGTATCTTTATGTATTCACCTGAAAAAAATACAAGCTGTTACTCCCTGGGAGATCCAGTCCCTCAAAAAGTTAAAGCGGCAAGAAATCAGGAAATAATGGAAATCCAAGCAGAAATATCTCAGGAGCATAATAAAAAATATCTTGGAAAACATCTTGATGTTATATTTGAAGGCAGCGTACAACAGGACCCCAGCATCCTGGCTGCCCGTACCCGCTACCAGGCTCCAGAGGTTGATGGTTCTGTTTTCATTGATACTGAAACAGCAGAAAATAAAATATTAAGTTTGATTCAAAAAGTTGAAATCACAGGTTATGATATATATGATCTATATGGGGTATTTATATGATAAAATTAATAGCAAAAATTTATGCGACTTTTTTTGGCGTCGGTTATTTCCCTATTGCTCCGGGTACAGCTGCAAGTTTTATCATAGTTATCTTATACAAATTATTTCTATATAAACTGAGCTGGCCTCTTTACCTTACCGTAGCTCTTTTTATTTACATTACAGGAGTAGTGGCCTCTTCCCGGTATTCGTCCGACCTTAAAATTGAAGATCCCCGTTCTGTAGTTATCGACGAAGTATTGGGGCAGCTTCTGGCTGTTTTTTTGTTAGAGCCTACATGGGCTCTGATGATAGCCGGTTTTCTGCTTTTTAGACTCTTCGATGTTTTAAAACCATTTCTTATTAAAAAAGCAGAAAAATTCTCGCAGGGATGGGGAATCATGCTGGACGATATTGTTGCCGGTCTCTATTCGGCAATTATTATTAACCTTTATTTACTTATAAAATAACATAGAATAAACCTGAATTATTCATGAGTCGAGGTTGCCGTAGATGTGAAAAAGGCGGAAAATAGAAAATGGTAAATGGTAAAACCGTGAAATGTGAATTGTAAAATGTGTAATGTTATGATAAAAGATTTTTATCTTATGAAATTCTTATGTGGCTGAAGCGACATTGAAGATTTAGCCTTCTGATGAGGTTTTTCGAGGGAATCCGACGCAGTCGGACGCTGAGTATGTCTGACCCACGGACGGGGGGAGTTACGCAGGCGCCGAGAAAAACGAAGAAGAATGGCGTTAAAAATCTGAAGCGAGCACAAGCCACACACGAATTTCATACATATCGACATTTTATATGAATAGTTCAGATAAATTAAGGATCGAGATAATTGCAGTTGGTTCTGAATTGCTTACGCCTTATTATCAGGATACAAATTCACTATACTTAACTCGCCAAATAAACGACCTAGGCATGAGTATCTCCTTAAAGACTATAGTAGGCGATAATTTGGATGATCTAATATATTGCTTTAGGCAAGCTCAGCAAAGATCTGATTTGATTTTAATCATCGGAGGGCTGGGCCCTACCTTGGATGACAAAACACGCGAGGCTGTATCAGCTTCTTTAAACAGAAAGCTTTTTTTCAAAAAAGAGATTCTGCATCAGATTAAAAACCGCTTCAGAAAAAGAAACATATCCATGCCTTCTGTAAATAAAAAACAGGCGTATATAAT
>JAUWTR010000036.1 GCA_030614645.1 Candidatus Aminicenantota bacterium | reverse complement strand
TTACCATGCAGCTGCTATACTTGCAAAGAAAGGAGTGCTTTTTGCCTTTAATGAAGGCAGAAGACCGGGTAGCCGTAATGTACGGCGCCAGCCGGTTCCGGCCAGCTTGTCTGTGGCATTTGGGTTGTCTGAGGAGGAGGCGATTAAAGCATTGACTATTAATCCAGCAAAGATTCTGGGTATTGATAACCAGGTAGGTTCATTGGAAAAAGGAAAAACTGCCAATGTGATAATCTGCACCAAAAGCTTGGTGCAGTTGAGCTCAAAGATCCATACTGTGATTATTAATGGAAAAATAATACCCAAAACCAGTGTCCAAACACGGCTACGGGATAAATTTAAGAAAATCGTCCAAGAAAGAAACAAGTAAAGACAGGAGAAGAGGGAAATGAAAGACCAGGTTTTCTATATTGTAGATGTATTCGCAGAAAATAGATTTGCAGGTAATCAGTTGGCTGTTTTCAGAAATGGAAAAGACTATTCAGATGTTGAGATGCAGAAGCTTGCCCTGGAGATGAATTATTCAGAGACCACATTTATTTTATCGGATAAAAAAAAGAAAGGAGGATATGATGTCCGGATATTTACGCCTGCGAAAGAAGTGCCGTTTGCCGGGCATCCGACCCTTGGAACTGCCTATATTATCTTACGGGAGATCGCCGGGGAAGATATTGATACGATTACTTTAAACCTTCAGGTAGGCCAGATCCCTGTTTCTCTTGATCTTAACAATGGTGAGCTGGAATTATTATGGATGAAGCAGGTCTCTCCCAAGTTTGGCCGGGTTTTTTCAGCATCTGAAACAGCGGGTTCTCTGGGCTTGGACTTAAATGATATTGATAAAAAATATCCTATTCAGGAAGTCTCGACAGGGATCCCTTTTTTAATAATTCCCTTACAATCCCTGGAAGCAGTAAAAAAAGCCAAAGTTGATAAAGAGAGGTTTTTTTCTCTGGTAAGAGATGCTGATGCCAAAGCACTGCTTATTTTTTGTCCCCATACTTACAGAGATGAAAATGATCTAAATGTGCGTGTTTTTGCAGATTATTATGATGTCCCTGAAGATCCTGCTACAGGAAGTGCCAATGGATGCCTGGCAGGGTATTTAGTAAAATACAGATATTTCAACCACAACAAGATCAGGGTGCGGGTAGAGCAGGGATATGAGATCAAACGTCCATCGCTGCTTTTTTTAAAAGCAGAGAAAAAAAGGGAAAAGATCGATGTTTTTGTCGGGGGTAAGGTCTTTATGGTTGCTAAAGGCACTCTTTGTAAATGAAAATTATTTATTCCTCAGCTCCTGTCAGGATCAATGATATCGGAGGGTGGACCGACACATGGTTTGCAGGGAAAGGAAAAGTATTAAATCTTGCTGTGAACCCAGGGATTAAAGTCAAGATTAAAATTTATGAGAACCGGGAGAGAAGCAAAAAAAGAGTTACTATCTATGCTGAAGATCTAAAAGAATCTGTTGTTATTGACCCGGACAAGCCTGACTATGGATCTCTTCCGATACTGCAGGGGGCGGTAAGTTTACTGCCGGTTCCTAGTGAATGTAGATTAGATATTTATGTTTCCTCATCCATTCCGGCCGCGAGTTCAGTGGGGACATCGGCCTCTGTATGTGTGGCGCTTTTAGGAGGGCTTAAACGGTTATCAGAGCAGCGATTTATTCCCGAGGAGATTGCTGTTGCAGCCCATCAGGTGGAAACTGAAAAGCTTGGGTTGCAGAGTGGAATTCAGGACCAGATCGCTGCTGCTTATGGGGGAATATGTTTTATATACATGCCAAAGTATCCGGAAGCCCGGGTAAAGAAGCTATATATAGATAAATCGGTAAAACAGAGATTAAATGCCGGAATAAACTTGATTTACCTGGGGAAGTCACACAGTTCTTCCTCCTTGCATGAAACTGTTATTAATGCACTTGGGAGAGAAGGGAAGCAGTTTGAACAGGTAAAAAAACTACGCTCTCTGGCTGAAGCGGCTAAAACAAGTCTTGAAAACGGAGATCTTCAAGCTTATGGAAAAGTGATGATCAGGAATAATGAATGTCAGCGGGCTTTACATCCGGAGTTGATATGTGAAGAAGCGGATGCAGTAATTTCTCTGGCAGAAAAATATAGGGCGGAAGGATGGAAGGTTAACGGGGCAGGTGGCAGAGGGGGATCTATAACCCTGCTAGGAAGCCCGGATGCTGGGGAAAGGTGTAAGATGCTGGGTGAGATAAACACACTTGGTAGGGGAATAAGGCAGATTCCTGTTTCCCTGGCAGATTCCGGCCTGAGTGTGTTTTGTAAATAACTGTAATTAAGATGGAAGGAGGAAATATTACCTAGCGCAGGTCTGTTTTAATTTCTGGGGACTCCTTATGAGAATCCATACCTTTTTATTAAAAGATCCCCCCGACTTATATAAAGGATGTCCAGACAAAGACAATGAATTAAACCGCATGTTAAATTGGTTTGCCAAATATTTAGAATAAGAGTATAATCAAAAAAAATTTCAGGAGGAAAAATGAAGAAATTTATTGCATTAATTGGAGTTTTGTTAATTTTCGCAAGCGCTTCCTTTGCTGCTGATGTGTATGTTAAGCAGACAACTCATACAGATGAGTTCTCAATGATGGGACAGAGTCAACCGGCCAAAGATGATATAAATGAGATGTGGATAGGGAAAGACAAATTCGCAATGGTCAGTTCGGAGACGACTATTATCATCAATCTTGATGACAAAAAGATGTTCATGATAAATCATTCCTCTACGACATATGTTCCCATGGATCTTCCTCTGGATATTTCTCAATATTTTCCGGCTCAATTCTCTCAGATGATGCAGGGAGTAACCATAAAGGTTAATCCTACTGGGGAGACAAAGACTATAGACAGCTGGAAATGTGATGGTTATGATGTCAATATGAATATTATGATGATGGATATGAAACAGAAAGTGTGGGCGAGCACAGACGTGCCTTTTGACTGGAAGGCCTTTAATGAAAAAATGCTTCCTCAGTTTACTCAAGCTATGATGAATATAGGAGTCGATGCTATGGATGAGTTTATAAAGATCAAGGGCTTTCAGATAAGAACTGAGATGAGCATGAATATGATGGGCGCAGAGATGAAAAGTTGGACTGAAGTGTCTGAAATTGCTGAAAAATCTGCACCTGCCGGTATCTATTCTGTTCCTGAGGGATATTCTAAAAAAGATAAATTTTCTATGATGGATCTGCAGAAAAAGTAGAAAAGTCTTCTTTGCAAAATTGTAAAAAAATTGCTCTAATATTTATTGGATTGGTCTTTACCGCAGTAATATCTTTTACTGATAAGCTACCAGATACTTTTCAGATAATCCCAAAGCCAAGAAAAGTTGAAATCCTAAAGGGCGCCGGCCTTAAATTCGGTGGTTTAAAAGGCATAGCCATAAAAGGCGATTTTGCGAGGCCGGTTATGGGGCCGATCCTTACAATCTTACCCGGGAAGGACGCTGGGAGTAAAAAAATTCTGACTCTTGTTCTTTCAAATGAGAAGTCCCTCCCAGAATCCGGAGAAGGTTATGTACTTAATATAAAAAATGGCAGAGCTGAGATAAAGTCGCGCAAAGAAGCAGGCTTATTTTATGGTTGTCAGACATTGGAACAACTGTTGGAAGATGCCCGGGACACAGGGAGTGTTGTGCCTGCATGCCGGATTATGGATTACCCCGACCTGGATTACAGGGCAATACACATAGATGTAAAGCATCATCTGGATACTATAAAATATTATTATGAAAGCATTGACCGCCTGGCCCGTTATAAGATAAATGCACTGATTTTTGAGTTCGAGGATAAACTCAGGTACAGGCGCCGGCCGGAAGTGGGAGCGCCTCAGGCCCTGAGCATCGATGAAGTGGCAGCAATGACACGTTATGCCCGCTGCCGCAACATAGAGATCAGCCCTTTGATCCAGGGATTAGGGCATGCGACTTATATCCTTAAACATGAAAAATATGCCCATCTAAGAGAAGACCCGGAAAGCAGATGGGCCTTCTGTCCCGGTGATGAGGGGACCTATGAAGTATTATTTGATTTGTATCTGGATGCGTTTGAGGCCACTCCCGGAAGTCGATTTCTGCATGTAGGAGGAGATGAGATCGGAGAGATAGGGAAGTGTCCCCGCTGTAAGCCATTAGCCGATAAAGAAGGATTGCTGTCACTTAATCTTTTATGGCTGAATCGAGTATGTGATTTTGCCAGGGAATATGACCGTATCCCTATATTTTGGGACGATATGCTATTTAAATATGCTGGGGTGTGGGATTCGATGTGGCGGGATGAAGAGGAAATAGAGTTAGATAAACTTTGGTCAAAAGGCGAACCTGTCCTTGACAGTGTCCTTGAGCAATATCCCAAGAATTGTGTGTATATGCGCTGGAATTATACTCTCGCCCGCCAAGCAGGCAATATAAAAGCTCTGGAGTGGTTTAAAAGCCGGGGGTTGCAGGCGATGATAGCGACTGCAGCTCAGAATGTTCATCCTTTACTGCCGCAGGATGATAGAGTAAATATCATCCAAAGTTTTAACCGCCTCGCATATGAAAAAGGAATCAGCGGCATGCTGTGTACGGCCTGGGATGATTCTTCCCCTCACATGGAGACTTATTGGCGAGGCCTAATAGCTTCGGCAGAGTTCAGCTGGTTTTCCAGGGGGCGCAGCCTGGAGGAATATGAGACCGCTTATCTACAGCGGGAATTCGGTCCGGAATGTATAGATGCTACCGATCTGTATTTCGAATTATTTAAGGGAGTTTCGTTTTGGAATCGTGCTCTTTGTGTGGAGGGAAATCGCCGTAATGTAAAAAAAATTATGGATCTACCTGACTCAGGAAACCCGGGCGCTTGGAGTATCAGGCATAAGGAAAGATTGACTCTTGCCGGCAAGCAAGCCCTAAGATATGAAAGGCTTAAACTTCAGCTTAGGGATTTATATAAAAAAGCGCTTCGTAATCGTTATCATTTAAAACTTCATTCTGCTATCAATGATTTCCAAGTGACTTCTGCTCATCTATTGCTTGCTCTTAAGGAGAGTGATTGCTCAAGTACTGCAGCTAGGACCTCCGGATATCACAATGTCGAAAGGGCACTGGAGAGCTTTAAACAAGCCTGGGAAAATCTAAAAAATATTTATGCAGAAACCCGTTTTCTCTCCTACCCTGAGGATTATATTCCGGACCGCTATTTTCATTTAGCCAGTAAGAGCGAAGATCTATCCTGGATGGTGGAAGTGGAGAAGAAGTATCACATGCTTGTTCGCAATTGGCTTGATTCCAATTAACCTTTGACAACGTATATGTCTCTTGATATATAATCTTCTAGGGGACATTCAAATGAATATGAAAATATCAATTCCGGTTTTGGGTGATGGGGGAGTGATCCCAACTAAGTATACTTGTGATGGCGAAAATATTTCGCCTTTAATTGAATGGGAGGGAATTCCTGAAGGAGCTAAGTTTTTAGTGTTGATCTGTGATGACCCGGATGCTTATGGAGGAACCTGGGTTCATTGGATTGTTTTTAATATACCAGCGGATACAAAGGGGCTGCCTAAAAATATACTTCCAGAAAGAGAATTGAAAAACAGCGCTTTACAGGGAATGAATGATTTTAAAAAAATCGGCTATGGAGGTCCATGTCCTCCTTCCGGAGAACATAGGTATTTCTTTAAGCTTTATGCTCTGGATGAAAGGATAAATCTGCCGTCTGGTGCATATAAAAACCAAATCTTTATTGCTATGGAAGGCCATGTCCTGGCCCAGTGCGATATTATGGGCAAATACAGCCGTTAAAAAAAAATTGGGGGAACTCCAGTTTACAATTCTCCATTTACTTAGTATTATTTTGATAGCCATTTTTGAGAGTAGTTCAAAAAAATATTGTCTTAAAAGGAGTTATTATGATACCCCGATTATTTAGACGTTGCCTTATTGCCGGACTTATTGCAGTAATTGTTATTACTGCAGTTTATGCCCAGATAATTGAAACACCGGCAGAGAAAGCTCATTATCAAAAGGGAGGGACTCTTTACGAACCTTTAATGGATTTTATCTATATACTTGAATCACAAACAGAACTGATGAATGTTCAAAGGCTTACTAAAACCCTTAGGGATAGGGATGTAGTACTTTGTATTCTCTCAGACCCGCCTGTTTATAGTCCTGCTGATGTTGCTAAAACAGGAAAGCCGGTTGTCCTTATCGCCAACAATGTTCATGGTGGTGAAGTAGCCGGAAAAGATGCCAGCCTGGAAATCATGCGGGATCTGATCATGGGAGATTTACGTCCTCTTCTTAAAAAAGTCGTAGTTTTGAATATCCCGAGTTTGAATCCGGATGGAGCAGAGGAAGGGCGGCGTACAAATGAGCAGGGATTCGACATGAACCGGGATTATTTAAAACTTGAGTCCCAGGAAATTTTCGCCCTTGTCAGTAAAGTGATGAATAAATGGCATCCTGATATTCATGTAGATACTCATCATGGAGGATCAGCTCCTTATGCTTTAGTCTATCAGACTTGCATGAACCCGGCCGGAGATTCTGAACTGATCCGGTTCGGGGATGAAGAAGTGCTCCCTCGAATCAGAGAAGCTTTGCGGGCTGAAGATTATGACGGCTTTTGGTATTCAGGAGGACGCTGGGTAGAGGGCTCACCCCAATGGTCTCCAACCTCTGTAGAGCCGCGCAAGCAGCATGTATATTCTGCTCTTGCGAATGTGGTTGGATTCTTATTTGAAACTCCCAGCGGAGACTACAGGGTAGTAAAAAACGGCACAGAAGTTGTAGCAGTTCCGGCAGAGGAACGTTACCAACATCAAGTAAGAGGAGAGTACATTGGACAGCGTGAATTGATCCGTTTTGCTGCAGAAAGAGGCAGAGATCTAAAACGTGTTATCGCAGAAGCAAAATTGCAGGCGCTTGAGCTTGGTAACAATGATTCAGACAATGACCAAATCCCAATAAAATATGAGCAAAAGGAAAAATTTAAGGAAGAATTCTGGATAGAGAAAAAAGATGGAGAATCCGGAGAATATATAAAGGTCAAAGGAGGAGTTCACACATTGTTTGAACCGACCCGGACCGCCACCCGTCCCTGGGGATACTTGATGCCTCCCCAGATGGCGCATGTGATCCCTTTACTACTTGGTCATGAAATTAGTGTTAAAAGGCTTTCTGAGCCTGTAGAAGTCGAAGTTGAGGTCTATTATGCTAAGGAAATAAAACATCCTGAATATTTTCAAGGACACTATTTAAAAGAGGTTAAAGCAGAAAAGAAGGTTGAAAAAATAATAATTCCAGAGGGTTCGTTTTTTATTCCGGCAGGACAGCAGAAATCCAATTTGATCTGTTATATCCTGGAACCTGAAACCAATGATAATCTGGTCACCTGGGGATATCTGGATGATTTTCTAAGAGTAACTGTGGGCCTGGAAGAGGAACAAGCACGCCAAAAAGAACGTATGCAGAGATATCTGGAGAATATGAAAGAGGAACAGCGCAAGCGGTTCCTGAAGAGGTTTGAGCTCCGGATGAAACGTCTGACAAATCAAAAGATCCCTATATACAGATTAATGAAAAAAACCGGACTGAAAGGAGTACTGGTACAGCCTTATAATGAATATCAGAAAAATATGTATATAAGATATTAAATTGAGCTAATATTAAACTCTGCAAATAGAAAATGGAAAATAGTAAAATAACCCGGCTTACTAATATAAATTTTTTCTTGGGCGAATACAGAGTTGATGTGGACAGGCTGGTGTACGATTGGAAAAAATCAAAATATTTATTTAGATTGTGGGAGAGAGACACCTCCCTTTGGTCATCCAAGCCAGAAGCAGAGATCACGGACCGGCTGGGTTGGCTGGAACTTCCGGAAAAAATTGATAAAGAGGCCGCTGAAATTAGTACTTTTGTCAACGCTGTCAGAGAAGACAATATCCAAAATGTAATACTCTTGGGGATGGGAGGATCAAGCTTGGGGCCTGAGATGTTCTCGAAATTTTTTAGAAAAAAACCGGGATACCCTGAACTTATCGTCCTAGACAGTACTCATCCTGCTGCCGTAATAGCCGTGGAAAATAGAATAGATATTAAGCAATCCCTATTCCTGGTTTCCAGTAAATCTGGAACAACCCTTGAAACCATTTCATTTTTTCAATACTTTTGGGAGAAGGTTACAAAGATAACAAGCCAGCCGGGAGACCATTTTGCTGCTATAACAGACCCTGGCAGCCCTCTAGTTTCTCTGGCTGAGAAAAAAAACTTTCGCTCAGTTTTTCTGGCCTCCCCGGATGTAGGGGGACGTTTTTCAGCTTTTAGCTGCTTTGGGCTCTTACCGGCGGCTCTTATCGGAATTGATTTAGAAGAATTAAAGTCGCAGGCTTTGTCCGTTGTCAAGAAAGCCTCTGCAGGGGGGGATGAAGAGAAATCAGACAGCTTGAAATTAGGTGCTGCTTTAGGGGAAATTGGCAGGAACCGGGATAAAATTACTTTTTTTGTTTCCCCTTCCTTGTTGAGTTTTGTAGATTGGCTTGAACAGCTTATTGCAGAAAGCTTGGGAAAAAGCGGAAAAGGTAATATCCCAATCATAAATGAAATCAAATTACCGGTTAAAAAGTATAGACAGGATCGTTTATTTGTTTTTTTATATGATGATATTGATATCAAACATCCCAAAAACTTTGAAAATAAAATAAGAGAAGCGAGCCATCCTGTGATCTCTATCAATGTAAACAGTAAGTATGAAATAGGAAGGGAAATTTTTCGCTGGGAGATAGCAGTTGCTGCAGCTGGCTCTGTCTTGAGGGTTAATCCTTTTAACCAACCTGATGTACAGCTTACCAAAGCTCTTACAGGCGAATTTATGTCTAAGAAAAAAGGTTCAGCCGAAAAAAATGGAGAAATACATGAGGAATATGAGATCGGATATCCAGGATCTTTGAGGCCTGTCCTTGATAACTGGCTTAACATGGCACAGCCGGCCGCTTATATTTCTATTAAGGCTTATATTTCTCCTTATGTAAATGTCTACAAATGAAATGAAAAAAACAGCAAAAAATTATTATAAAAAAAGCTTCTTG
>JAUWTR010000269.1 GCA_030614645.1 Candidatus Aminicenantota bacterium | reverse complement strand
TCAAGGATTATCCGTTCATGCATGGTTAATCTGGCTACTTTATTTTTCGGGATGTTTACTATGTTTAGTTTTTGTGGTTGTGGGTTTAAACTAGCGCACGTCCACTGTATCAAATTTGAAAAAATTATTAAACCGGATATTTTTTTTACCAATTTGATTCTCCTCTTTGTATGTAAGCCATGTATTTTATCATTAACTTTGGCTCAGCCATAACTTTAAGTTCATAATATTCATTACTTTCCCTTCTTTTTAACACAATTAGCCATTTAGGGAAAGAATGAATTGTTTTTTTATGAGATTTAGGGATTTTTAAACAGAAAATCTGTTTTTCTTTAAATAAAACCCGGCGCAGTTTATCTTTTAGCGGTTGAATGCCGTCGCCGTTTTTTGCAGAAACATAGACTGTTTTATTGTCGGGACTATGGTTTTTTTTAAGCAAACCGGTTTTGTTATTCAGCAGGTCGATTTTGTTATAAATTTTTATCACGGGAATATTTGCAGTATCGAGTTCGGAAAGAATATCCTCAACAGCTTTGATTTGGTCCATATATTGAGACGAAGTGATATCAATGATATGGCCGATACAATCTGCATCCTGGGCTTCTTCCAGGGTTGCTCTAAAAGCGGTTTTAAGTTCAAGGGGGAGTTTTTTTATTAACCCAACTGTATCACTCAGGAAAAAATAAAGGCCGTCAGAGTAGGATACTCTGCGGATGACCGGATCTAAAGTTGAAAAGAGCTGTGAGGAGGTCCGTATTTTTTCCCTGGTCAGTAGATTGAATAGAGTAGACTTGCCAGTATTTGTATACCCGACTAAAGAGACAACAGGGACAGGCCCTTTTTTGCGGCTTTTCCTTTGTTGAGAACGTCTTTTCTGAATTTTTGATATGGAATATTTTATATTAGTGATTCTTTTTTGGATTCTGCGGCGGTCTTCTTCGAGCTTTTTTTCTCCGGGGCCGCGAGTGCCGATACCTCCTCCCAGGCGGGAGAGAGTTATGCCTTTGCCAGTCAAGCGGGGAAGCAGATAATTAAGCTGAGCGAGTTCAACCTGAAGTTTCCCCTCTTTACTTCGGGCTCGTTGTGCGAATATATCAAGGATCAACTGGGTTCTGTCGAGCACTTTTCCTTTAATTTTATCCTCCAGGTTTTGTTGCTGAACAGGACTCAGTATTTGGTCGAATATTATCAAATCAGTTTGCAGGTCTTTTTTTAGTTGAATGATCTCATTGACTTTTCCTTCGCCGATGAGGTATTTAGGGTTGATTCGGGAACGGAATTGGAAGACTTCCCGCACCACTTTGGCACCGGCAGATTTGGTCAGCCCTTTCAGCTCCTGCATAGAATCCTGTGCTTCGAATTTCTTGTGTTTGTCGGTTGCGATATGTATAAGTATTGCTTTTTCCATTCAGATCAGCTTGCTCTTAATAAATTTTTTTATGGCTGAAATATCTGCAGGAGAAAACCATTTGATGCCCTCCATTTTCCTGAACCACGTTATCTGTCTTTTGGCATAATGGCGAGTGTCTCTTTTAGTCAGGTATATAGCTTCTTGCAGGCTTATTTTTTCTTTAAGGTACAATAACACTTGCTTGTAACCAAGTGCTTTGAAAGGGGGGGAGTCTTCGCTGACGCCGCTTAACAACAGGTCCTGAACCTCATTGATGATTCCCCGGCTGAACATATTATCCACTCTGTTTTCTATTTTATTATATAATTCTACTCGTTCTATTTTTAGTCCGACTTTGATGACATTGAAGTTTTTCACAAAGGATTCTGTTTTGGAAAAATGTTCGGATATAGGTTTGTTGGTTGTATAATAGACTTCCAGTGCCCGGATAATACGCACCTGGTCGTTTTCTCCGATTTTTTTCCCGTAAGCAGGATCAACTTGGTTAAGTTGTTGATGAAGGGTTTTTATTCCATGCGTTTCTGCCTTTTTTTCTAACCTCCGCCGGACGTTGGGGTCTTTTTTTCTCTCGGGAAATAGGCCTTCAATAAGAGCTTTTAAATACAGGCCTGTCCCTCCAGTTATAATGGGAAGCCTTTTTTTTGACAGAATGGAATCAGCTGCTTTTAAAGTATGCTTTACAAATGCTGCAGCTGTAAACTGAGTTGAAGGTTCTGCTATATCCAGGAGGTGGTGAGGAATATTCTCCTGCCTTTCTTTAGAAATCTTGTCTGTTCCTATATAAAAACCTTTATATACTTGCATGGAATCACAGTTGATGATCTCTCCTGAAAACTCATGGGCTATTTTTACAGCGGTCGAACTTTTACCTACACTGGTAGGTCCCAGGATTATTAATAGGTTTTTAGCTTTAGATAACAATTTTGATTAAAAAAAGAATGACAAGTAAAGTAGTAAATATCAGGAGACTTAAGATTTGTTTTCGTGATATTTTCATAAACCTATTTTTTCCAAATTTTTTACTAATACTGACTCATGTTCATTTCCCAAAGACTTTTTTACCGCCAGAATTTCTGCAGCTAATATTTCGTTTAAATCCTTCAGAAATAGCTGTTGGAAATCCTTTTGTGAATGAGAGATGTTGGTTTTTAGGGCAGATTGGAGTTCGAATTTACCTTCACTATTTAAACTTATATCCTTGGAATAGGGTGACAGGTGGGGTTTAGTATTTTCAAAACACTTCTCAAGTACATTAAAGGCAGCGGGACCTATTTCTTTAGATATGTATTTATATATATATGAACATTTGCGGTTAAATGTTTCCTGGATCTTATGTATCTTGGCTTGAGATAATTTATTTAAATGGTGATTTCTCAGGATTTTTTCCGAGGAAGACACAAGACCTAAGCTTATCAGCAAAAAAACTATTTTTTTTGTTGTTGATTTTCCTAGTCGGCTTCTTTCTAAAACATCCTTCATTTTTTTTCGGCTTTCAATCAAATGGGATATATATTTCTCAGGAGGATTTAATCTGATCTCGTCCATATAATCTGGAGTCAGGAGGAAGAGGGTTTTATTTACCTTTGGCATCTTAGCTTCAATAATGCCAAAATTTTGCATCTGCCGGACCCCCTCTGAAATAATGCTTAGAGTGGGGATAGAAAAAAAGATGTGCTCTGCTTCAAGTGAACAATCGGAATTGAAAAAATATTCAGCTTTAGCTATATCGAACAGGGGGTATAGATCCTCCATGGCAAACGAATAAATAAATTTCCACAATTTTTCTATTTGGAGAGCATATTTCTATTGTAAAGTCTGGATATATGTAGAGTTGTGTTTTTTTGCATGTTTTTGGCATTTTTCATTTAAGGAAGAGCTTATAAGTTTTTTTTCAAGTAAAAACTTTGCAAATTTATTTTTATTGATTGAATCCGGAGCAGCACAAATATCTCCATTTTTAAACTCAATTTTTTTCTCCATTTTTCCCGTTTTGACTTGCAGGCATCCGGTGCGTCTTGATTTGCGGATTCGGCATAACAGACTGGCAAATGGAGATTCGGATAAATCACCGTGCAGCCAGATCTTTTCCCTATTCATTCTTTAGCCTGAATAATATTATACGCCAAGAGTATATAATACTAAGTAATGAGAAAATGGTAAATAGCAAATTGGAGTTCCCCCATTTTTTTTCT
>JAUWTR010000324.1 GCA_030614645.1 Candidatus Aminicenantota bacterium | reverse complement strand
GCAAGTATGCGGTTTTGATAAGGCTCAGGGAAAGAGTAAGTTCATAATCGACTAAGTCTCTAAGGCGCCACCAGCCACCGGGCCATGGATCGGGAAACTGCATTCTTTTTTCCGTATAAGACTTTGGTATCTCTGTAGGGTCGATGTAAATAGGGGAAGCGATTTTTACAGATGCCATTTCACTGAGGATGCCGATACAATTGTGTAGCCAGGAGGTGTCATCACAGGCGCCGATCCACCAACCAGTAAAGCTGCGGCCGTGTACTACTCCTTTGAAATCATTTTTCTGAAGGTCATAAGACATATTCATGCCGCATAGAGCCACTCCGCGCCATAGGAGTGGGTGTATGGTGGGTACAGGAGGGTTCATGAAAGGAGGAATAAATAGTCTTGCTCCGGTAGATCCCATCTGATGTTCATCGATATGGATCTGAGGAATCCAGTCATGATAAAGCACTTTAGTGATGGCCTGTGTTTCAAGGAGGTTGAACATGAACCAGTCCCGGTTATCATCGTGTCCGGCATAGTGGTGATAAAGCCAGGGCATACTACTGCCTTCATATTTGGTGCCGACATATTTCCTATACCACTCAGTCACCATCTGCTCGCCGTCCGGGTTGATAGTGGGGGCGAGTAGAACGATAACATCGTTTAAGGCTTTTTCTGTGTTATAGGGAGTTTTCCCTGTTACCAGATTGTAAGCAAGCTCCATGGCCATTTGGGAGGATGCGATCTCGGTGGAATGGAGGTTGCAGGTAAGAAGGACAATAGCTTTTCCTTGTTTTGCAAGCTTTCGGGCGTCATCCGGGGTTAAACCGTTGGCATCTCGCAGTTTCCGGGTGATTCCTTTAAAAGTGTCCAGCTGGTCCATATTCTCTTTGCTTGTGATAACAGCTAAAAGCATTGATTTGCCCAGGGTAGTCTTGCCGATATTTAAAAGCTTGATTTTTTCTGATTCTTCATCAAGCTTTTTAAAATATGCTGTGATCTGGTTGTAGTCTGCTAGTTTGTAGTCAGCTCCTACCTTATGCCCCAGAAAATCTTCCGGGGAAGTCTGGGCTGTTATTATTGCAGGTAGAATAAGTAATATGATAGATAAAGATAAAGTAAGTTTTTTAAGCATAAATTCCTCCAAATTAGTAATATAGGTTTTCTATCACTTCTATTTTTTTCTGTCAAGCTGCTATTTTGGCTCATTGCAATAGGGGATACCTAGATTATTAATTCATCTTCCTCTTTCTACTTAATCACGGATTATTGCGATGGGCCGCTATTTCCTGCATTTCTAATATTGACAAAAAACGAATGTGAAGTTATGCTTTTGTTTGGACCGTGCTAGATGGGGAATTAGCGGCACCCTGTTACTCACAATCCGCTATAGTGAGGTCGAATTCCCTGCCAAGGCTTGGTCCTTTCTGGTCTGTACCTTTGTAAGTAGTGTTGAAGGTGTGGGTCCTGTGCAAAGGATGCTCTGTAAACTCCGTCAGGACCGGGAGGTAGCAGCGGTAGCAGAGATATTTCTTGTGCTGCAGATCAACCTTACCTGAGCTAACTGCACTGGCAACGCGGGGGGGACTTAGTCAAAGCCGGGTGCATGGTCCTTTCATTACTTTACTGCAGGAAGTATAAAGTTTGTTTGCTGTTTTAATGCTCTTTCCATTTACGGTTTTCAATTTACATTTAACCATTTGTTAACAAGCTATGTGCATAGTTTATACGCTCCCGGACAGCGACATTATATGGGCAAATGCTTTCGCATTGTCCGCAATTTTTGCATTCTTTTCCTGTCTGTTCAGGATTTAAGCGAGTATATTCTTTTTTAGCTCTATTGGTTTTATTATATCCTTCATAATAGGCTAAGAATCGCATTATGTCAGTTGTGGCGATTCCGGATGGGCATTGTGTTTGACATTGTCCGCACATATGGCAAAAATCTTTACCATTCTCTGCAACATATTTAAAGAGGGTTCTTTTTTCATTTTTGGTAAGTGATTGTCCCGGTACAGCCAGGTCTTCATCCAATTGCTTCTGGTTGAGCATTTCAGTACATGCTGATGCTATGTTTTTATTTTCCAAAACCCATTTAAGCATAGCCTGGAAAATCGAGGTTGTACCTGTTTTATAGTTCTCTAAGTTCTGTCTTTTTCCTCCGATTTTGAGGGTCTTCATAGCAATTATACCAACGTCTTTTACTGCAGCGTAGGAAATTAGACTGCGCAGACCACTTTCTCCAAGGTAATCATCATAGGTCTCTATTTTTACCTGCTTTTCTTCAATATCAAAGACGTTGTATCCCAGCAGCACCATATCATAATGCCCGCAGTCTACAGCGGTCTCTATGACATTTTTATGATTGGAATGACATGAGAGGCCTTGGAATCTGATCTTACCGGCAGTTTTTAGTTTATCTAGGGCCGAAAGAACCCTTTCATCAGTTATATTCTTTTTTTCCTCAGCTCCGTGGATAAGAAGGACATCTATATAATCACTCTGTAACCGTTTCAGGCTGTCTTCGGCAGATTGAATAATTGTCTTTTCGCTCCAGTTTCTCCTGAGATGGAATTTTGTCCCCATATAAAGTTTGTCTCTTCCGAATTCTTTAAAGAGCTTTCCGATCTGTCGTTCACTGTTTCCATTTGAATAGGTGTGAGATGTATCGATATAATTGACTCCTCTCTCAATAGCTTGCATAAGCAGGGCCCAGTCGGGAAGAGGGCTTGCCCCCAAGGAGATCTCTGAAATGAACATATCTGTTCTACCCAGGCGGCGGTAATACATTTTGCCTCTTTTTATCTTCTTCTGCCCTGCATTATAATTGCCGAATGAGTGTATCTTTGTCAGAGGGGCAGACAAAGTCCCCACAGCGATTTTTTTAAGAAAATTGCGACGGCTGTTGTTATTCATTTTAACCTCCTAATCGGATCATTGCTCCATTGTTTTATTGCTAAGATCCTAATATTATGAATAGCAAAAAAAATAGTGCTATTTGGTTTTAATGTTTAACTTTGTCAGAATTTTTTTAATTTGCTGTTTTGCTTTTTCTTCAAGCGGGAGTAGCGGTAATCGGCAGGAACCGCCGAATAAGCCCCGCAGGTCTAGTGCATATTTTGCTCCCGGGACTCCATATATTTT
>JAUWTR010000169.1 GCA_030614645.1 Candidatus Aminicenantota bacterium | reverse complement strand
TCCGGAACAACGCGGGCATGGTTCCTCGAGAGAATCTCGAGGAGAGCGTTGTGAGGACAGGAAGGGATTTCCCCGCTGGGGGAAATCCCTGTCTTTCGAAGGGACTTACCAGTGTCCATCCTTTACAACACGTTTCACGCTTTTCCCTTAATCATTTTAGGTTCTGTGAACTTTCTGCAAGCATATATTGAATTAATTTTTGGAAGGAGTATAATTGAGATATCCAGCAGAGGAATTTTTACATGTCAGGATGTAATACTGAAATCAAACATAAAGAGAATCTCTTTCATGTTCAGACCCAGGATAAAGGACGCGGTGCCAATTATATAGAATCCATTATTTATAAATCCGGCAGAGTGCTTACATCAAAAAAAATATTTTATACTTCATTCCTCAGCAACAAAAATCTGGGAGAAAAAATCCAGCAGCTTATTAAAGAACAACACAATACAGTTATTAAAGAGATAAAGGAAGGGAAATTTGACCACCTTTAACCTGAATTATTTATAACTAAAGTCAATTAACCTGGATTATTCATAAAAAAGAAGTATCCTACGTATCGACATTGTTTATGAATAGTTCAGGTTAGTAATTAAAGTCACACAAAAAACAAATTGCAGAAAAAAAGATTATTTTTAATCGACGGTAATGCGATCCTTTACCGTTCCTACTATGCGATACGGCAGCTCATAAATTCCAAAGGATTTGCTACAAACGCAATTTATGGATTTTTAACTACCCTCAAAAAAATGAATGATAAAGAGGAGATAAAATATCTGGGAATCGTATTTGACACAAAAGCACCTACCTTCCGGCACAAAATGTATCCTGACTATAAGGCCAACCGCAAACCAATGCCTGAAGACCTGGTCTCGCAGGTGCCGGTTCTAAAAAAAGTATTACGGGCACTTAACACCCCATGTTTTGAAAAACCAGGCTTTGAAGCAGATGACATATTAGGAAGCCTGGCCGGTTTGGCTGAAAAAAAAGGGATACACACTGTAATAGTATCTTCCGATAAAGACTTATATCAGCTCGTCAATCCCTCAATTTCCATATTAAATCCAGCCAAAGATGTTTATTTGAACGAAAATGCAATTAAGGACTCCTTTGGAGTCTCTCCTTCCCAAGTCGTCGATGTCCTGACTCTATGGGGAGATCCCAGTGACAATATTCCAGGAATCCCCGGTGTCGGGGAAAAGACTGCAAAAACACTGCTTTCCCGATTCGGTTCCTTAGATAATCTTACTCAAAATCTTAATCAGATAAAAAATCCCCGGCTAAAAAGACAAATAGAAGAGAACCTGGATCTGCTCAAGCTCAGCCGCAAACTAGCTACACTCAAGAAAGACATTAAATTCAAATTTGAGCTGGAAGATTTCGCAATAACAGAACCAGATTACAAAATTTTGATCCCTCTGCTGCAGGAGCTTGAATTCTCTTCCTTGATCTCCGCCTATATGAAAAAATCAGGCACCAGGGAAAATAACTATACAACCATCCTTACAGAAGAAGCCTTGCAAATGCTTGTTACTGACATCTCCAAAACAGGCTTCGTATCCCTGGATACAGAGACTGACAGTCCATACCCTAATCAGGCTCGATTGATCGGCATGTCATTTGCTACTCAATCTGGCAAAGCCTACTACCTTCCTCTTAAGCATGATCACCCAGGAGCGCCAGCTCAAGTGCCGCTGAAAACCGCCCTTAGACACCTAGAGCAAGTCCTCATTTCTCCCAAGATAAAAAAGATCGGACAGAATCTTAAATATGATTATATAGTCCTTAAAAAAGAGGGGATCACCCTCAAAGGGATCGATCTTGACACAATGCTCCTTTCCTACCTTACAGAACCAAACTGGGGACAGCATAATTTAAGCCGGCTATCTCTTAGATACCTTCATGTCAACCCTATTCCCTATAATGAAATCGTCGGAAAAGGGAAAAATGAAGTTACAATGAATGCTGTTAAGATCGAGCGCGCAGCCCCATATGCCTGCCAGGATGCTGACCTAGCCCTTCAGCTCAGCTCGATCCTCTGGCCGATATTGAAAGAAAAAAAACTCGACATCCTCTATCGAGACCTTGAACTTCCGCTTATCGAAGTGCTGGCCGATATGGAGATGTGGGGGGTCAGTATAGACACAAAAGTGCTGGCCGCAATATCCTATGAGCTGAACGAACACATAAACAGGCTTAAGAAAAAGATCTATACCCACAGCAGAGAGGAATTTAATCTAAACTCTCCCCAGCAGCTGGCTGAGATTCTTTTCGATAAATTAGAACTTCCTGCCTCAAAAAAGACAAAAAAAACCCGGGGATATTCAACCAGCCTAGAGGTCCTTCAGAAATTAGCCAAAGACTATCCTATCGCCCAATATATGCTGGAATACCGGAAGCTCTCCAAGTTAAAATCCACCTATGCGGACTCCCTTCCTAAGCTTATCAATCAAGAAACAGGAAGGATTCATACATCTTACAACCAAACCGTTGCCGCCACCGGAAGACTTTCCAGCAGCAACCCTAATCTTCAAAATATTCCAGCCCGAGGATCTTGGGGGCCAAGATTCAGGCAGGCATTTATCCCGGAATCCGGCTATCTGTTTCTGTCGGCCGATTACTCTCAAATAGAACTTCGGATTCTTGCTCACATGTCAGAGGACCCTGCTCTAATTGAAACCTTCCACCAAAACCGGGACATTCATCAGGAAACAGCCAATCAAGTTTTTGGTAAAACATCATCCCTATTCGAAAACGAACTCAGACAGAGAGCCAAGATTATTAATTTCAGTATTATTTACGGCACTTCCGCTTTTTCTCTGGCAAAAGAACTAAACACCTCAAATTCAGAAGCTCAAAAATTCATTGACCTCTATTTTGAGAAATATCCCAGTGTGCGAGAATACCTGGACCAATGTGTTAAGGATGCCGAAGAAAAAGGATACTCTGAAACCTTGTTGGGAAGAAAACGGCAGGTCCCTGAGCTTAAACAAAAAAACAACCTCATCCGTCAAGCGGGAAAACGCATAGCGCTCAATACCCCCATCCAGGGGACTGCGGCTGATTTGATAAAAAAAGCAATGATTGAAATCTGGCAGGAGGTCAAGAGAAAACAACTGAAAACTAAAATGGTCCTGCAGGTCCATGACGAATTAGTATTTGAAGTCCCGGCAGCGGAATATGACACAGTCGAAGAAATCGTTCAGAAAAAAATGGAAAATGTTTTGCCTCTAAAGGTGCCGCTAAAAGTCCACGTAGGATGGGGAGTTAATTGGGCCGACGCTAAATGACCTGAACTATTCATAAAACAAGTACGCCTGTACTATTCATAAAAGATGAAATTTAGGGGTGGCTCTCTGCTCCATGCAATTGGGAAGCTGAGTCGGGGTGGATACTGGTAAATCCCGGAGAAAGCCATCCGGAACAACGCGGGCATGGTTCCTCGAGAGACTCTCGAGGAGAGCGCTGTGAGGACAGGAAGGGATTTCCCCGCTGGGGGAAATTCCTGTCTTTAGAAGGGACTTACCAGTGTCCATCCTTTACAATTTGTGCGAGTTTGAAAAAACAGGTTAATAATCCAGGTTGTTAGCCTAGATTGCTCTTATAACTGTTTTTTGAATATCCGAAAGCGCTTGTAAATCACCCCCCCCATCTTTTCCATCTCCGCACGAACTTTAGTATTTGTTTCCATTTCATGGTGGGTATCAATCAATTCCAAGCCAGCCTTATGTGCAGACATGAGCATTTTTACTCCCATAAAAACATCCAAGCCGCGGCCACGGTATTTCTCTTTAACCGCCCCTAATAATAAATCCAGCTGCTTTGTTTTTTTTGCCGCCCGCATGACCCGGAATATCCCAAAAGGGAGAAGCCTGCCTTTGGCTTTACGTATTCCTTCTGTAAAATTAGGCATTCCTACAATAAAGGATACAACCTCATCCCCTTTTTTAACTCCTTTAACAAACCTTGGGTCAAGAAGAGGCAAATACCGTTTGGCCAAATCCTGCATCTCTTCTTCTTCCAGGGGAGTATATCCATAAATATCACTTTGAGAGTAACACTCATTCATTAACTTCAGAACCGGTTTGATCCATGGCTTCAGTTCTGCCCGCTTCCTAAATTCTATAATCTCAAACTCTCCTTTTCGTTTAACCCTCTCATAGATCTTTTTGTAAAACTCGGGAAACTCTTTAGGAATATCGAGTTTATAGACAACATAATCGATATCTTTGCTATAGCCCTGTTTTTCTACCAAATCCGGCAGCCATTCAAAGTTATAATATCCTGGAATAGTCACAGGACTCTCAAAGCCGTCAATAAGGAAACCCTCGGGATCCTGGTCAGTAAATCCATATGGGCCGACGATTTTTTCCATTTTGCTATCCCGGGCCCAACTTTCAATACTACTCAGAAGAGTTTTCACTGTTTCTTCATCTTCCCAAGTTTCCAAATAACCAAATCGAGCTGTTTTTTCATTTCTAAACTGGTTGTACCTGTGGTTGATAATTCCCATAATACGGCCGATTATTCTATTGCCGCTATATGCCAGCAAAAGCTTAGTGTCGCAGTATTTAAAACCCTTGTTTTTCTTGGCATTAAAATACTTTTTTTCATCCATATAGATCGGATGTACCCAATTAGGATGATCTTTATGGATTTTTTCCGGCAGATAGATAAACTTTTTTAGCTCTTTTTTGCTTTTTACTTCTTTAAGAGTAACATCCATTTCAAATCACCATATAATTTACAAACTATTTTTTTTTATATTATATCACTTTAATATAAAATGCAAAACTTTATTATCATCGTCATGGTCATGGTGTTATTTGTATTGACAAAGACAGCATAGAATTATTACACTTTATAACTAATATTCAAGCGATTGAAATAATGAAAACAAAGACGTTTCCTCGTGGCATACATCCGCATGAATTAAAGGAAGCAACTTGCAATAAACCTCTGCAACCGCTTCCAGCTCCAGAAAAAGTAATCATACCCTTACATCAGCATTTTGGCAGCCCCGCTG
>JAUWTR010000295.1 GCA_030614645.1 Candidatus Aminicenantota bacterium | reverse complement strand
TGCGCCTCCCAACTACAGCAACCTCGACTCGTGAATAATTCAGGCAAGTTGACCTGATTCTTTTTACCGCTTACTTGATCAATCACAGAGCTTTTTTAATAATACAGACATATCTTCCGCTGCTTTCCGCCAGGAAAAACGGGGTTTTATTTTTTTGAACCGGGCTAAGATCTCCTCTCGTTCCTTAACTTCAATCAAAGCAGCTTTTAAAGTATTTTTAACCGCTTTAACATCAGGATGATCAACCATGAAAGCAATATTACTAGAGACCTCCTTTAGAGAAGTCCGGTTCAAAAGCACTGGAATAGTACCACAAGAAAGGGCTTCAAGAGGAGGCAAGCCAAAGCCTTCATATTCAGAAAGATAGGCAAACAAATCCAGCGACGAGAAAAATACCGGTAATTCATCATCAAGGATGCCGGATTCCCATAATATCCATTCCTTATCTAAAAGCTGAGGGATATTTTGAGGGGGATAAGTTAAGTCTTTCCCGATAACATACAAAAACACTTCGGGAAATTCCTCCCTGAGAAGCCGGACCGCATCCACCAGTTCAGGGATATGCCGCCGGTTGAATATCGAACCAAGGAATCCTACAATTTTTTTTCCCTTTAAGCCTTTGTTCTCTTTCCATCTTTCAATTTCTCCAGCTGAAGACTTACTGAAAATTGCATCTGATCCGAGCTGAATAACTTTGACTTTCTGGGGAGAGATATGAAAATATTTTAAAATCTCAACTTGTGAAAAATCCGAACCAGTGACTATTCTATCGGCTTTTTTTACACTCCTTTGAACCAACAAGTGTTTTTTTATGGTTTCCCTTCTGGGAAACCATTCAGGATGAGATATAAAGGACACATCATATTCGATCAGAACTGAAGTGTAAGGGGAATAAATAGGCAGAGTATAATTAGACGCAATAAGAATATCTGGGCGGATAGCCTTTAACCTCTTGCGAAAGGGTCCATTCTGCCATCTGAAATAACCGTTGTCAGGGAGGACTATATGCTGAATTATATTCGTCTTTTTGTATCCCCCGTGTTTTTCACGCGATAAAGCATGAAACTCATCCTCAGGCATAATTTCGGCAAGTTCTATTAAAAGATTACTTGTGACCCTGCCAACCCCGGTCATAGGGCGCTTGACTTCATAGCAGTCCACTGCAACCTTCATGTTATTTTCCCTTGCCAGCTATTGCTTTGTAAAAGTCCAAGGTATCAACAGCCGTTTTTTCCCAGTCAAAGTCCTTGCTTCTTTCCACCCCCCGGGCGATTAATTTCTTTTGTAAACTTTTATCCTGCAAAGCCTCAACAATCCTCCCGGCTATTGATTCCGGACTATTGGGGTCAAAATAAAGGGCCGCATCATCTGCGATTTCCGGCAGAGCTGAAACTCCAGATACAACCAGAGGCAACCGGCCGGCCATTGCTTCAAGCAAAGGCAGCCCGAAACCCTCACACAAGGAAGGAAACACAAAAAGCGAGGCCAGACTATAAAGACAGCGCACCTCTTCCCTCGGCAGGTAATCAAGGATCTTCACCCAGCCCTCAAGCTGGTTTTTTAAAATTAAAGCCTGCACTTTAGGGTAATCACTGCCTTTTCGGCCGACTATGTCAAGCGAAATCTTGCTGTATTTCTTATGAACTATTTTTAGTGCCTTTATAAGGCTGGTGAGGTTTTTCCGGGGCTCGATCGCTCCCACAAATAAAAGAAAATCTGAGGGGAGTGCGTGTTTTTTTATTACCCTATCCAGCCTGCTGGCAGGAACTCCGTAATAAAAATCCGTGTCAGTTCCATGATAAATTACTTTAACCTTGTCTTCATCAATAACAAATCTGTTTAAGAGCTGATCTTTGACAAACCTGGAAACAGCAATCACTCCGTCCGCTTTCTGAATAGACGCAGAGACCCTTTTGGGGAAATTCTTGCGCGTATCTTTATCAGTCATTTCCGGAGAATCCACAAAAAATAGATCGTGGACACTAATGATTTTTTTCCCCCTTGTAGGAAGGATCAAGGGTGTGGGTGAATGAGTAAGATCAAGGCTTTTTTTAAAAAAAAAATCCAAGGGCGGAAATAACAATCTGTACCAGAAAAAATTAATCACCTCCACCGGATAGTGGAAATCACGAAAATTCATTCTGGCAAAAGCCGGAATCTTGTTCACAGAAAACCGGTCTTTTAAAGAAGAAGAAAATAAAAAGTACTCATTTTCCCAGTCGATTTTTACTAAAGAAAACAGTAGATTTCTGAAATAGACTCCAATCCCAGTCTCTTCCTTGAGAAATGGACGCAGGTCTAATCCTATTCGCATTTTGTGTAAATGTATGCTCTGGAAAATAAAATGTCAAGAATCAGGGTAGCTCTGGAGTTCCCCAAATACTTTTTCAAACTTACAAAAGTTGCAAGGCATGGACACTGGTAAGTCCCTTCGAAAGACAGGGATTTCCCCCAGCGTGTGAAATCCCTTCCTATTCCTCGCAACGCTCCCTTCGAGATTCTCTCGAGGAACCATGCCCGCGTTGCTCCGGATGGCTTTCTCCAGGATTTACCAGTATCCATGACAGCTCGTAGTCTGGGTTAGAGAATAAAATTGGAAGGGAACTCAAAAGAAAACAAATAACTATTAATTATTATTTGTTAACCTGATTTTTCTGAATTTTTTGTTATTACTGGTCTCCAGCTTGCTTATATATTTTTTTGGGAGAATATTTCAGCTGCACTTTTTGAGCGACCTTAATAGTATTCATATGAATAGTAACGATATCATCAATGTCATATGCATATCCTCCGGCCAGGACAACAACTACCGGTATCCTTAGCTTACGGGCATTCTTTAAAACAATATTATCCCGTTCTTTAAGCCCCAGCATGGTGATCTTTAATCCGCCTAATTGATCTTTTTCAAAAGGATCGGCACCAGCCAGGTAAAATATCAGGTCCGGCTGGTATTCATGGTAGATCCTGGGAATGGTAGAATTAAGCAACTCCAGATATTTATCATCTCCATCTCCTGACCACAATCCGACATCAAGTGAGCTCTCCGGCTTGATCGCAGGATAAAGGTCCATCTGATGAATGGAAAATGTAAAAGCATACTCTTTCCCGCTTAATACAGAGGCGGTCCCATTTCCCTGATGGACATCACAATCAACCACCATTGCTTTCTGAATATCACCTTTTTGTTTTAAATGTTCCAGGGCTACAGCTGTATCATTCAATACACAAAAACCTTCTCCATGATCATAAAAAGCATGGTGGAAACCTCCCCCTAGATGAAGACAAAGCCCCTCCTTCTGAGCATGCTCTGCTGCTTCAATAGTACCCCCCCCATTTAAAAAGGCAAATTCAATTCCTTCGGCACTATATGGGATCTCA
>JAUWTR010000334.1 GCA_030614645.1 Candidatus Aminicenantota bacterium | reverse complement strand
GAAATATATGTATGCGAAAATCTAGAATGAACTTTTTTCCTCTTTAGAGGAGACACTTCAGGTCGAATTTTTTATACTTAATAAAAAAGGAGAAACAGCAGGAAGCGGTTTTGTGGGAGGAGAAGCGGTTAAAATCGCGGAAGGCACATATACGCTTAAATTAATGCTGGAACCTGAACCTATTGAACTAAAACTCACAATCAAAGCTGACCAAGAACTAACATTTATACTGGTTAAACAAGACGATAAATGGATAATCAAAGAATAATATGAGGGGGATTTATGAATATAAATAAAATAGGAATTTATATTACTATTTCTCTGATTCTATGCCTTTTTATTTTCAGTTCATCAATCAGTTCATTAAATAGAAAGGAGCGCCCGGAAAGTAATATTAACTGTCCCCAGGAAAAACTCAGCGTTAAAAATCCTGAATACTATAAAAGAGATACTCTTCCCGGAGAAGAAGAGATAAGCGCAGTTGTCGGTCATCTGGAAAATATGTATGGACAGCTTGAAGATGTCAAAGACGAACTGAACAAAACAAGTTTCAGCGCTGAAGCTGTGGTGGATGAAGTAGGAAGCGAAAGACAAGCGCTCTATAAATGGGTCAAAGAAAATACACTGCTTGTTCCTTATAAAGGTTCTCTGCGGGGGGCAAGAGGAGTTTTAATGGACAGATTAGGCAGCAGCCTTGACCGAGCTCTTCTTCTTTATGAGCTGCTTTACGAGGCAGGTTATGACGTACGATTGGCCAGAGGAACTCTTTCAGAGGAAAAGGCAGAAGAACTTTTGTATAAACTGCAAAAGCTCTCTTCCTCTTTTTCTCCTCCTGACCAGGATGATGATTTTCGTTCTCAATTAGATTATGCAGATAAATTCGCTTTAAAATACCAAATAGACAGCACTCAACTTAAAGGAAAACTTAAAAACCAGAACAAAAAACAGAAACAGATATTAAAAGAAATAATCAAGCGTTCAAACAAACAGGCTGAAGCTATTATCTCTGCAGTCAAAAAAGTCAATGCCATAAAAAGCTCGGATGATGAAAGCGCAGAGATCAAAGCCCTGCAGGAATACTGGTGGGTACAAAGTAATGAAGATGAGAATTGGATGGATTTGGATCCTTGTCTGCCTGAGTTTGAGCCGGGCCAGACTCTTGCAGAAGCTGATGACTATTATGACCCGGAAGATTTGGAGGAAGACGAACTCCACCTTATCACCATAAGACTTATAATCGAGCAGTGGAGCCGCGGAAATGTCAGTGAAAAAACTGTGCTCGAACATACCTTGAAGGCTCCTGAACTTGTTGATAAACATATTACACTGCAGCATTATCCATTAGACTGGCCTGAAGATAAAAATATGTTTGAAAAAGAAGACCTCATTCAGAACTTAAAGAAAGTTATACTCGAGCAAAAAACCTGGATTCCGACTTTAATTCTAGAAGAAGATGAAACTGAAGGAACTGTATTTAAAGATACAGGAGAACTTATAAAAGAGAAAGGAGGAAAAGGAGGATTAAGTGTTTTTAGTAAAAGTATGTTTAAGGCTTTTAGCGGGGGTGAGGATAAGAAAAAGACAGATAAAGATGCAGTCCTTACTGCGGAATGGATAGAATACGAGCTCTGTTCTCCTGGACAGCCGGTACGTACTATACGTAGAGAAATCTTTGACTTTTTAGGACCTGCTCAGCGGGGCAAAGAAAATATTGCGGCTCCTGCAATTATGGAAGACGATAAAATGGAGCGCTGCCTCAGTATTTTGGGCCAGACTGAGGTTTTGGTTTTAACAAGCCGCATCTCTACTGAATTTATCGAATACCTGAACATTGATAACTTATTTTCAAGTAGAGATCCCCTCCTGGAACTTTTTCCCATGGTGAATGAAGCTGAACCTCACGAGGTGCTTACTCAGATGACGGAAATATCTTCTGCGCCTGGAAAGCTTTATGATACAGCATTAGCACGAAGTAAACTGGAAAATACAAACAAAGGAATTTTTCTTAACCATCCGAATATTATAAGCTTCCACTCGCAGCTAAAGCAAAATTCAAGCGGAGAGCTTATTAAATACAGAGGGCTGGACATCGTTGAAAACGACGTTGCAGTTCTTGATGGGGATGGATTTTTTACCCGCTTGAGACAAGGTGTTCTTGACACAAATATAGAGGCTTTTATGATGGATTCAGAACATGAAGTATATAACACAAGCGAGATCTTCAATAAAGGCTCTGAGTGGATTACTATTGCTGATCAGGATAAAGATTCTTTTGAAAAAATTGAACTTGATGATGATACTAAAGAACGCATCATGCATGACCTTGAAAGAGGTTATATTGTAATAACTCCAAAAAAGGCTGTTAAAATAAACGGAAAAGAATATACAGCATGGTGGAGGATAAACCCTGAAACAGGACACACTCTTGGTATGGGAAAATATGGTTGGGGCCAGGCTATTGTTGAATATGTGGAAATTGCGCAGACTATGATCCAGCTTAAACTTCAAATAGAATCTTACATGGGTATTATTAGCTGTCTAATGAATACAGCAGCATATGTTCTTGCTGGAGGAGATACAAAAGAAGAGCATAAATTGGCTGTTGCCAAATGCATATGGGATACTGTGTGCAATCATATTATGGGAAAGCTTTCTGGATATTTTCTTTCTGATACCATCTGGTCGAACTTTATTGTAGAAAAAACCGTGGATTGGGCCACAGGAAGTATATGCGGATTAGCGTATTGACTGGGTATTGATAATACCTGACATTATTTTTTCTTTAAACTTTCCTGTTAAGGTCGTGGCTTATACGATCTCTGATAACTTGCGTTTTTATCAGAAGCCCTGATTCTTGTTCGAAATCTAAAGTTTGCTTATGTCCACTTGGATATGTAACTTCAACTCTATGAGTATTTTTATCTTCCAGTATTTTTTAAAACGATTGACATGGGTTTTCCATAAATAGTAAAAATAACTCGAATTAAAAGAATCGAGAAGGGAAAGACATATGCAGACACTGCAGTTTCTTGACTGGCTGATGATCAGCCTTTATTTTGCGGTCCTT
>JAUWTR010000306.1 GCA_030614645.1 Candidatus Aminicenantota bacterium | reverse complement strand
GTGAATTGCTTCCTATTATTGAGAAGCTTGGAAAAGAGAGAGGGCTTGATATCATTTTTGATCTGGGAAATAGTGGGGCCGTGTATTACAGTCCTACGATCGATGTTACTCAGGAAGTAATTAAAAGGTACGATGCCTCAAAAACCTGAAGCAACTAAAATTATTCTTGATATAGAAAAAATACAGGGGCTGCTTTCCCACCGGTATCCTTTTTTACTTATAGATAGAGTACTGGAATTAAAAAAGGGGAAGTCTATCACTGCTTTAAAAAATGTCACCTGTAATGAACCTTTTTTCCAGGGGCATTTCCCGAAATATAAAATCATGCCGGGAGTTTTGATCATTGAAGCTTTAGCTCAGACCGGAGGAGTGCTTCTATATGATTCTCTTCCGGAACCTGAAACAAAAATTGTCTTTCTCAGTAAGATCAATAACGCAAAATTCAGACGTCCAGTTGTGCCGGGCGACCAGCTTATTATAGAAGTCGAATTAATCAAATTGAAGAAAAAATTCGGTTATATCATTGGGAAGGTTTTTGTGGATGGCCAGATTGTAGCTGAAGCCGAGGTCATTGCTTCTATTATGGAGATTGAGGAGCTGTATGGGTAGTAATGAAACTTTTGTTCATCCCTCTGCTGTAGTTCACCCCAAGGCTCGATTGGGTTCTGGTGTTTATATCGGCCCTTCCGTGGTTATAAGAAGTAAGGTTTCAATCCAAAAAAATACCAGAGTAGATGCCTTTGTATATATTGAAGGGGCGACTGAAATAGGAGAAAATTGTCACTTTTTCCCGTATTCCACCATTGGAACTGAACCTCAGGATATTAACTATAAAGGGGAAGAGACCTTTGTGAAGATCGGAGACCGGAATATTTTCCGGGAATTCATGACCGTGCATCGAGGTACAGTCAAGGGTGATGGAAAAACTCTTATTGGAAATGATAATTATTTCATGGCATATTCTCATATTGCTCATGACTGTTTTGTCGGCAGTAATACTGTTTTTAACCATGGAGCCACTATTGGTGGGCATTGTTATGTGGGCGATTTTGCCCAGGTAGGAGCTTTATCCGGGATGCATCAGTTTTGCCGGATCGGTAAATATGCCTTTACCGGGGGATATTCTGTTATTACCCAGGATGTACTGTCTTTCTGCAGAGTCGCTGGCAGTCGTCCGCCTCTTTTTTACGGTCTTAATGCGATTGGCCTGCGCCGGCAGGGATTTTCCAGAGAAAGAATAAGAGCAATAAAAGGGATGTTTAAATTTTTATTTTATTCTGAACTAAATACCTCCCAGGCAGCAGAAAAAATCTTAACAGAATATCCTCAAGGGAAAGACAGAGATGAGATCATTCAATTTATTAAATCTTCTAAAAGAGGGATTATTAAGAAGGTATCTGAAGAGTGAAAAAAAATATGGGGGTTATCGCCGGCTCAGGCGAATTCAGCCTTCTTATCTGTAATCAAGTAAGAAAACAAGGGTATAGATGCATTGCAGCAGGAATTGAGGGCCAAACTGCTTCTAAGCTTCAGAATGTTTCTGATGTCTTTGCCTGGTTTGATATCAGTAATGTTTTAGATGTGGTGCCGTTTTTTAAAAAAAACGGGGTAACAAAAGCTGTGTTTGCAGGAAAAATTGACCACTTACTAATTATTAAACCTAAAAAACTCAGCCGCTCTGTTTTAGGTCTTCTGGCTGGGGGAAAAGACAGGAGTCCATCTACAATATTAAAGACTGCAATTGATTATCTTGCCAAGCATGGAATAGAGGTTATAGATACAACAACATTTATTGCTTCGGCCGTCTGTGCTCCTGGGATCCTTAGTAAAAAAAAACCGAGTCGTACAATAATGGATGACATAGAGTTCGGTTGGGACATTGCCAGAAAGGCTGCAGATCTGGATATAGGGCAAACAGTTATTGTTAAAAATAAAGCCATTGTGGCAATAGAGGGGATGGAAGGGACAGATAAAGCCATAAAGCGGAGCAGAGATCTGGCCGGAAAAAATATGGTTGTGGTTAAGGCCTGCCGTTCTATTCAAGATACAAGGATTGATTTGCCAGCAATAGGGTTAGAAACTTTTAAAAGTTTGGTCAATTCAGAATGTGCGGCGCTTTGTTTCGAGGCTGGGAAAATGCCTTTCTTTCAGAAGGAAGAATCAATAGAGCTTGCTAATGCCCATAATATAGTGATTTTAGCACATAGAAATCTATAAAAATATGATATAATAGCACCTTATAAAGTGATACAAGGAAACAATGGATAAACTTAGAGTCGGGATTATCGGAGTCGGATATCTTGGTACTCAGCATGCAAGAATACTATCTTATTTGGAAAAGGTCGACTTTAAAGGAGTCGCAGATATTGATTCAAATAAATCTATGGTAATAGGCAATCGCCATAGGGTTCCCTATTATGAAAATTTTGAAGATATGTTGGATGAAATAGATGCAGGTATTGTAGCGGCTCCGACTTCAGAGCATTTTTCTATTGCTGAGAAGCTATTAAAAGAAGGGAAATCGGTATTATTAGAGAAGCCGATGACCGATACTGTAGAACAAGCTGAGATGCTGGTCGATCTGGCCAAAAAAAAAGGTCTTAGTCTCCAGATAGGTCATCTGGAAAGATTCAATCCTGCTGTGGAAGCATTAAAGGATATTGTTAAAGAACCGAAGTTTATCGAGGTGCAGAGATTGGGCTCTTTTTCAGCTCGCTCCTTGGATACGAATGTAGTGCTTGACCTGATGATCCATGACCTGGATATTATTCTAGATTTGATAAATGATGAAGTAGATGTTATCCGTTCCTCAGGGATACATGTCTTGTCAGAAAAGTTTGATATTGCCAATGCCCGGCTTGAATTCAAGTCCGGCTGTGTTGCAACTCTAACTGCCAGCCGTGTCCACCAGGGTAAAGTTAGAAATCTCAGGATATTTGAACCGACTGCATATTATTCAGTTGATTATATGGACCAGGAAGTTAAGTCCTTCCCTTTAAATGGGCGGCAAACAGATATTAAGACACTGAAGATCAAGAAAGAGGAGCCTTTGAAAATAGAACTTAAAAATTTTTTATCCTGTATAAGAACAGGGATAAACATAAAAGTAAGCGGAGAAGAAGGTCTGCGTGCCCTGAAGCTTGCTCATAAAATACTGGATGAGATAGGGAAATAGGAAGTCGGTTTAGATATTTTTTAGGCTGGGTTACTCCATTTTAAACATAGAGTCTTCCAGGCCGGAATTGAATTTAACCTCAGTGAGAGTCAT
>JAUWTR010000225.1 GCA_030614645.1 Candidatus Aminicenantota bacterium | reverse complement strand
TTCCTGGCCGGAAAAAAACACCAGGCGATCTTTGCAGCTGACTTACTATGACTCTTTCGATTCCATTAAAAATAAAGGTGCCTTTATCAGTCATTAAAGGAATATCCCCAAAATAGACCTTTTGTTCCTTAATATGCTTTAGTCTCTTCGCTTTGGTCTCAGGATCTTTCTCCCAACTGATCAATCTAACTTTTATCCTAATGGGAACAGAGAATATATATCCCTTCTGAAGGCATTCGTCAGAACTGAATTTTATTTTCAATTCGACCTTGCCTCCACAATGTTCACATGTAGGGACTTCAATTTTATTAACTGCATTGCAATAAGGACATATCTCTTTATCTGACAGCTCAAAATCTGGGGGTAAAAGAGTACTGCAGCTATTACAGCGGCTGCGAGAATTCTCAACACCTTTAAGGCGTCCACAGTTACATTCCCAGTTCCCTAAAGAATAGCTAATAAAATCAAGTTGAGTGGTTTCTTTAAAATCCGACACCGGAAAAATATCTTTAAAGGCTGCTTGAAGCCCAATATTCTTCCTTTCTTCAGGCAGCAACTCCATCTGTAGAAATTTTCTATAAAACTGCTTCTGGATAGTCAGTATGTCAGGTATAGGGAAAGTGTTTTCGATTTTAGAAAAATCTACTCTTTCGCGGTAAACATTTTTTAATTCATTTTGCATATTTGCCCTCTCAAAAGGGTTTTTAATTTTAATCTATTGCAGCTCTATAACGGCTCCTACTTCTTCAAATTTCTTTTTCATTTCTTCTGCTTCTTCTTTTGATACTCCTTCTTTAACTGCTTTAGGAGCACTATCTACCAAATCTTTGGCCTCTTTTAAACCTAAACTCGTTACTTCCCTTACAGTCTTGATGACATTGATCTTTTTATCACCAAAATCTTTAAGGATAACATCAAACTCAGCCTTTTCTTCCTCAGCGGGGGCATCGCCCTGACCAGCACCTGGAGCAGCAACAGGAGCAACAGCGGCTGCACTTACACCATATCTTTCTTCAAACTCTTTGATATAATCTGCAAGCTGAATAACAGTCAGATTATCTAAGTGTTCAAAGAACTGCTTTTTTGTTAGTTTGGTCTCTTTTTTAGTTTTTTCCATTTTTTCCTTAGTAGTATCTTTCGCCTCTTTAGTTTGTACTTTCGGCATTTTTTCCTCCAACTCTATTTTTTTGATTTTAATTGACTTAACATGCTGCCAAAACTATTGAAAGGAGCTTGCCAAGTCTTTAGTAATTGTGTTAATGGGTAAACGAGCATATAACCCAGTTTAGCCAATAAATCATCCCGGGAAGTCAAGTTTGCAATTTCAGGGAATTGTCCTTCGGAAAGTAATTCTCCTTCAACCAATCCCGCCTTTACCTTGAGAATTTTATTTTGCACAATAAAATCTTTAAGTAATCGGGCTAGGATAATTGGATTTTTATCAGTAAAGGCAATGGCTGTAGGGCCACGGAAATACTGCTTTAATTCTATAGGGAGTTCATCCATTAAAGCTCTTAGCGCAAGCCGATTCTTGATGACCTTTAAGGAACAATCATTCTCTCTTAATTGACTCCTCAACTCCATCGATTTATTAACAGATATCTTCTCATAGTCAATAAGATATAATGTACTGTTTTGCTCAAATACCTTCGCAAGTTCCTGGACCTGCTTTACTTTATTTTCACGATTGATGCTCACTTTTCTCTCCCCAAAACATCCTCAGTTAAACAAATGGAAGGCCCCATAGATGAAGAAATATGAATACTTTTAATATACTTTCCCTTGGATGAAGCTGGTTTTGCTTGAACAATTGCATTAAGAAAAGCATTGATATTATCCTTCAACTTACCCTCAGAAAAGGAAACCTTGCCGACTTGAGAATGAATAATAGCATTTTTGTCTACCCTAAACTCAATCCGGCCAGCTTTAATCTCAGCAACAGCTTTTTCGAGATCAAATGTTACAGTGCCTGATTTTGGGTTAGGCATTAATCCTTTAGGGCCTAAAACACGGCCAAGCTTTCCTACACTTCGCATCATATCAGGAGTCGCAATAACAGCGTCAAATTCGACCCATCCTTTGGATATCTTTTCAACCATATCTTCTCCTCCGACAAAATCGGCTCCAGCTTTTTCAGCTTCAGTGACTTTTTCCCCAGAAGTGATAACACACACTTTACTCGCCTTTCCCGTTCCATGAGGGAGAACAATAGTACCTCGCACCATCTGGTCCGAATATTTTGGGTTAATCCCAAGGTTAAGGGAAATATCAACTGATTCATCAAACTTGACATAGCTAAGCTTCTTGACCAAACTGACAGTCTCATCCAGAGTATATTGTTCTTTTTCAATTATTTCTTTTGCCTTTTGGTATTTTTTTCCTCTTTTATCCACTGATAATCTCCAGTCCCATATTTTTTGCAGTACCACTAATTATCTTCACAGCAGCCTCTAATTCAAAAGCATTCATATCAGACATTTTGATCTTAGCAATCTCTTCTAGTTGTTTTTTCGTGACTTTTCCGACTTTATCCCTATTTGGCTCTCCAGAACCTTTAGCAATTCCTGCTGCTTTTTTTAATAGATAAGAAGCCGGTGGTGATTTGGTTATAAAATTGAAACTTCTGTCTTTATAAACTGAAATAACCACTGGAACCAATGTTCCCGGCTCCATCTTGCTTGTTTTCTCATTAAATTGCCGGACAAAATCCATGATCGGTACATTATTCTGACCAAGCGCCGGCCCAACTGGTGGCGCTGGACTTGCCTGACCTGCTTCGATCTGAAGCTTTATAACCGCAACTACTTCTTTTGCCATTTTCCCTCCTATATTTTCTCAACCTGCAAGAATTCCAGTCCTACTGGGGTATATCTGCCAAATATCGTAACCATTACTTTAAGCGTATCTTTTTCATGATTTACCTCTTCGACAATTCCGTTAAAATTAAAAAACGGACCATCTATGATCCTGACCGCTTCTCCTTTTTCAAAAGAATGCTTTGGCTTCGGTTTTTCAGATGTAACCTCCATATGCTCTACAATCTGGCTGACTTCATCTTTACTCAAGTGGGTAGGTTTCTTTCCCGAACCAACAAAACCAGTAACCTTAGGTGTATCCCGGATCATTAACCAGTTTCCGTCAGTCATCTCCATCTCTATTAATATGTATCCAGGGTAAGATCTTTTTGTAGAAACGACTTTTTTCCCGGCTTTGATCTCAACAATCCCTTCAGTAGGAATGATGATCTGCCCAATTTGATCTTCAATATTAAGCTCTGCTGCCCGTTGGCGTAAAGATTCCGTTACAAAATCCTCATATCCTGAATAAGTGTGAACTACATACCATTTTTTTTCCATTTTATAACTCAGTTTATGATAATATGGATTCTATCTGTTTGATCACATAAGAAAAGATCAAATCCATAAAATATAAATAAAATCCGAAAAATATTGTCGCAATAATAACCACAATAGTTGTACTGTATATTTCATTTTTCGAAGGCCAAGTGACTTTTTTAATATCAGATCTAACCTCTCTTAGAAAAGGAAAAAATCGCTTATACCATCTTGTTTTTTTCGTCATTCTTTTTCCTTATGAAATAAAGTTGTTTTCTTGCTTAGAGAATTAAGTATTCTGAGCTCCTTTAATTTGCTGTGTAATCTATTATTACTCCATACAATTTATCTCTGGCAGGTGAGGCAGGACTCGAACCCGCAACCCCCGGTTTTGGAGACCGATGCTCTAGCCAGTTGAGCTACTCACCTTATCTGATTGTAATTCCTCCTATGATCTTAAAGCCAAACCTTCTAATAAACATATCAACCAATTATTTTACTTCCTTATGCAAAGTATGTTTTCTGTCGAATTTACAGTATTTCTTAATTTCCAGTTTATCTTTATTCTGTTTTTTATTCCTGGTTGTACTGTAATTCCGTTGTTTACATTCAGTACATTGAAGAATAATAATATCTCTCATCTTTGTTTCTCTCTCAGTCTTTCTTTATTTTCTCTTATTATTTACTCTAAAATCTCAGTTACAGTTCCTGCTCCTACTGTTCGGCTTCCTTCTCGTATCGCAAAACGAAGCCCTTTCTCCATCGCCACATTCGTGATCAAATTCATCTCTAAATTCGT
>JAUWTR010000102.1 GCA_030614645.1 Candidatus Aminicenantota bacterium | reverse complement strand
TTCGGAGCCCTGTCCGTTACGGGTATCCCGTCTTTTAAGCGTTCATTCGGTCCACTTGTTCCGGATATCCTTCATGTCCCCTTCGGCGATCCAGAAGCATTAAAAGAGAAAATTACTCCAAATACGGCAGCTGTCCTCCTTGAGCCCGTTCAACACGAAGCGGGCGTTGTTTTAGCCTCGAAATCCTACTTCCAAAAAGTCCGCAAAATATGTAACCAAAACAATGTGTTACTTATTCTCGATGAAATCAAAACAGGATTCGGTAAAACCGGCAAAATGTTTGCCTGTGAACATTATGGGATTGTCCCAGATCTTTTGGTTTTGGGAAAGTCCATGGGAGGTGGCTTAATTCCCATAGGGGGATTAGTGGGATTAAAAAGATTATGGAGAAAATCCAGCTACAGTTTCGCCATGTCAGCCTCATCCTTTGCAGGAAATATCCTGGCATGTACTGCAGCCATAGAAACAATCCGCATTCTTCAAAGAAGTAATATTATTGACACCTGCGCCACAAAAGGAGCTTTTTTTCTCAACGGCTTAAAAAAGATTAAAACAAAATTCCCCAGAATTATAACAAAAGTTACTGGTATCGGACTTCTTTTAGGTATTCAGGCCGCTGACGACCGGAAGGCATTTGAGTTATCCAAGGACATGATCAATCAAGGTATACTTATGCTTCAGGCATATGGTAATAGTTCTGTATTGATGATAGAACCTCCTTTGGTTATATCCGAAAATCAAATCAAACAGGTTCTTAACGCTTTTGACACAGCCTGTAGAAACATTAATGAGAATCCGTGAGGGATTATTAAATGCAAGTATGCAAGAACTGTGTTTTGGATGAGAATTTTCCGAGAATTGTTTTCAACGAAGCAGGAATATGTAATTTTTGTCTGAATGCCAAAAATTCAAGCGTTCAAAAAGAGCAAAAAAAGAAATATGAGAAGCGATTTCTTGAACTTGTAGAAAAATATAAAGGGAAAAGTAGTTACGACTGCCTGGTGGCTTTTAGCGGGGGCAAAGACAGCTCATACACCCTGCATCTGGTCAAGAACAAATACCAGCTTAATCCCCTTGCCTTTTCCTTTGACAACTGGTTTCAATCGGAAAGAGCTCTTAAGAACATCCGGGAGGTCATTCAGCATTTAAATGTCGACCATATAACGGTGTTGCCAAATTTTGAGACGTTCAAAAAAATCATGCATATTGCCATCTCACACAACCTGTATTCCCCGAAAACCCTGGAAAGGGCATCGACTATCTGCACGACCTGCTTATCTTTGATACGATTTATTGGCTTTAAAATTGCCATAGAAAAAAATATCCCCTTTCTGGTCTTCGGCCTCTCCCCTGGCCAGGCCCCTGTTGTTACTTCTGTTTTTAAAACCAATCCTGACATGGTCAGAAAAATGCAAGATGCAATTTACAAGCCTTTGTTTGATCATCTAGGCGATATAATCGATCCCTATTTTCTGGAAGACCATCATTTCAAGAAAAAAGAATATTTCCCCTACAGCATCAATCCGCTGGCTTTCTCAGATTATAATGAAGACCAAATGCTAGCGACAATAAAGACTTTTAACTGGGCAAAACCTGATGATACCGATGCAAATTCCACCAACTGCCTATTGAACGGTTTGGCCAATAAATTTCATCTTGAAAAGTTTGGGTATAATCCCTACACCTCAGAAATAGCTGAGTTGGTTCGCACAGGATCCATAAGCCGAGATGAAGGCCTTTCGAGACTCTCGGCCCCTTTCCCAGAGGAACCGATTAAAATCGTGAAGGAAAAGCTGGGGATATAACCCTCTAAATACTAATCGTAGCGGGTAATTCTCTCAAATGCCGTGTCGCATTGTATTTCGCAGTGAAATCTCTATAAACTCTTTTTACCTGCTCTGTTGTTAAGCCCATGACTTTACAGACATCTTCAATGTCCACTTTATTTTCCCATGCAAAAAGCAGCATATCCAACTTATCATAGGGCATACGAAAATAGAACTCCTCGTCACTCACTTCAAAGCTGTAAGTGTCTGGACTGGGTGCGCGTTGTATTATCTCTGGAATCACTTCCATGTACTCAGCCAAAGCATAAACCTGGTTTTTATAAAGAGAGGCAATCGGCTCAATGTCAACTCCCCCATCGCCGAATTTCACAAAAAAACCCTGGACTGTTTCGTTCCGGTTGGTTGTACCACAGACAAGATAATTCATCTTCTCAGCATAATAATAGAGATGCATCATCCTGGATCTTTGCTTGGTGTCAGTTGCAGCGACAATTCCATTCAACTGGTCCTTTTTAAGCCGGGCACTTTTAATATTCCCTTTCTCATCTTCCATTTGTAGTGTAAAGAAGTTAAAGGCATCTTTTGAGAGAAGATCAGGAGGTAGGGTGATTTTAATCCGGTGGTTATCCCCAAATTCAGGGAAGACCCCTTTTATTACCTCATCGCGCTTCTCATATGCACCAAAGCCCTCCAAAGTGGGAGTGATGTCGACTATATCAAAGATAAGCCCCATCTTTTCAGCATGTTTACTTGCATACTCCTTACTGACCGGGTTGGATTCTTTCTCAGGCAAAATAAGAGCAAAGATTTTCTTTTTACCTACAGCGCGAAAGCATAATTCAGCACACACTGCAGAATCCACTCCTCCGCTTAAACCTATGACTATTCCATCACGCCGCATAGAAAGAGTTTGCTGGCGGATAAAATCGCAGATCTTTTCAATTTGTACCTTGCAGTCGATCTTCAGTATATCTTTGTGGAAATTCATTTAGCCAACTCTTTTTTATCTATTTTGCCATGGGAAGATTTAGGCAGCTCATCCAAAATTTCCACATACTTCGGGACCATAAAACTTTCCATATTTTTCGCACAGAATCTCAGAATACTTTTGACTGTTAGCTTAGAGTCTTTCTTTAATGTTATAAAGGCTTTGATCGCTTGGCCCAATATGTCATCATCAACTCCGATTACAGCCACTTCATTCACGTCTTCTAGCTGATATAACACATTCTCTATCTCTTTGGGACTCACTCTTTCCCCTGCTGTTTTAATCATATCATCCATTCGGGAAACAAAGTAGAGAAAGCCGTCTTCGTCCATCTTAAAGAAATCTCCTGTATATAGGACTTTTTCACCCGGGATTGGCCCAAGACGAAATACTTTTTCTGTCTCCTCAGGAAGATTCCAGTAACCTCGCATAACGCTAGCACCTCTGACGATAAGTTCGCCTACCTCTCCCGCTTTAGTTACTTTATTTCCATCTCCATCGACAATAAAAACTTCCGTATTAGGCATTGCTTTTCCCACTGAGGTCGGTCTTCTTTTGAGTTCATTCGGTGGAAGATACGATACTCTCTTACATTCAGTCAGACCGTACATGGAATAAATGCTTGTATCTGGGAATATTTTCTGCAATTTAAAAATATATTGCGGAGGAAGGGCTTGAGCAGTATTTGTGATGTACCTCAAATTTGAAAAATCATATCTCTCCAATCCCTTGAGTTTTAAAAGAATTGCCGCCATAGTTGGAACAAGGGGAAATCCTGTGACTTTCTCCTTGATAAGCAACTCAATGACAGGGTAAGGATAAAGAAAAGACTTTTCAAGAAGGATTGTCCCTCCAAACTTGAAGGACATTAATACTTGATAAAGCCCGTAATCAAAAGATAAAGGTAACACATTTAGTATAATATCTTCAGGAGTATTCTCCAGATACTCAATTATTGAACTGGCAGCTGAAACAACATTTTGATGCGTTGACATGACTCCCTTTGGAATGCCGGTCGAACCGGATGTATAGATCAGGCAGGCCAGGTCAATATCGATGTTTCGTCTTAATGGAAGCTCTGAAGGATAGCCATCCAGTACCTCTGAAAACGAAAATACACTTACTTCTTTTCTTCCATGCAAAAATTCTCTAGCTCTATCACAAGAATCCGTAACAATGATAAATTTGAGGTTCGGACAATCAGGCAGAATTTCAGATATATCATGGAGACGTTTCCTGTCAGTCACTAAAACTTTTGTCTGACAGTCGTTGAGAATATATTTGATTTTGCCCGCTTTTACCTGGGGATTTATTACCAAAAAAACACCTCTGGCTTTTAATATCCCAAAAATTGATATAACTGATTCCGCAGAATTATCCAGGTAAACGGCTGCTCGGTCTTGTTTTTGTAGACCTGCATTCAGTAAAGCATTTGCTAGGCTGTTTGCCTTTTTTTCAATTTCTGAAAAAGTATATCTCTTATCTTTGCAAATCAATGCAACTTTATCGGGATACTTTGCTGCGCTGTGTTCTAAAAATTCATTAACTAGCATTCTCTACCTTACTCTTTATAAAGAAAGTAACACTGTTCAAAGAATCTAAATTATCCGGAATGACTTCTTCATCTTCAATCTTGATCTTAAATCTTTCTTCTACAAATTCAAGTAATTCTAAAACACCGGTGGAATCAATAATTCCTTTCTCCATAAAGGAATCTGTATCTTCAAATGTGTCCATTCCTGCAGTTGAGAGAAAATTTTCTACGATAAATTCTCGCATAATTTGCTTAATATCTTCTTTGGAATGTTGGTTTATTTCTTGCATAGTATTTTCCTATTTATGTTCAATTTTTATGTAATATACGCAGTTATTTAAATAAATAAAATAGTTCATAATCAAACATATATATTTTATTTAAATTAGTAAATAACCCCAAGAGGTGAAACAAGCGATGATTTTTAGGGCACCAACCTCCATTAAGATAAACACAAATTATCAAATTGTTTCTATTTTTTCAACCATCGCCAGCCTTATCTACATTGGTCTCTATGATAAAAATGTTGTAGTCTATGCCTTAGAAGTGAATATACTGAGGACGAGACAAATTCCCATCCGAATAATACTTTTTCAAAAGAGGTTGCCCGCAATTTCTGCCAAAGAATAAGGAGAATTATTGAGGGGGAAGGGACTCAATCAAACAACACGGGAAAATTGTACTACTGCGTAAATTATATTAAAAGTTATCATAAAAAATGGATACTTTTCGAATAATAAAACTATCTTGATTGAAATGGAATGCCAGAAAAAATAATAACCTAAATGAATATATTAAACGATAATTTTACCATTTCAAACAGCATTCCTTTTTTTTCCCGATGAATTTATTTGAAAAACACTGTTAAGTTTAAAGTTCCAATAAATCCATTCCTACTTTACGATCTACTAAATATAGATTATTAACCTGTTCAATTGAATTCAGTATAATCTCTTCAATAAGTTCTTTTTTATTAATAGAAAATATTTGTACCATATTTTTACCAACTTGGAGTTTTAAAAGTTTTATATAACGTTTACGCAATTCTGATATTCCAACATAAAAAAAACCTAATTTTTTGGAGAAATCTGCACCCCTTCCATATCCATTAGTTTTTATCTTATTTTTTAATTTCCAATCAGGAGAGTAAATATTTATTGTAAAGTTACCACTATCACATACCCAATATGAATTTTGTACTATACGAACTGTATGTGGAGACTTGAGATTTAGTGGTATTGGTTTATTATTAGACATATTTATTACTCCACCATCTCCCTGCAATTTAATTTTTTTGTGTTCAACATGTTTAATTAATTGTTTCCCGTAAGTGTGGTGAACTAAACCATATAAATTGTTGTCAATCCCCAAAAATACTTGATTGAGATGAAATTTATCAATGGACTCCATTTCTTTGTTGTTTTTGGTAGTTTTTTGTTTGGAAAAAAAATCTAACGTAAATAAATCAATTCGATCTTCCACTCTTTCCTTAATAATATTAAAAGCTACAGCTTCATTAAAACCTGTATTTGCGATCCATAAGGTATTGTCAATCATTGTAATTTCATGAACATCCTTTAAATTTTCGATATTTAAAAAATTTGATTCTCTTCTATGAAGATCAATTTTAACTAATGCATTTCCTCTATCAATATAAATAACCTTTGGATCTTTAAAATGGTAAGCCATAGAGGATATACCTTCAATTTCCCAGGAATCGAAGATTGGAATTGATTTGATTTCACCATCAATAACGATTTGAACAGGATGTAATTCAGAAATTGACATCTGCCTATCTGCTTTGTTAGCATTTAGAGCTCCAAAAACCAATAATGCATGGGTAGATGGAACTAAAGATTTTAAATTTGAAATAATTTCACCTTAAATAAGGATTACGTTTTTAATATATAAAATATGCTTTTATAAATTAAATAATATCATAAATATTTTAATATTCCAATTTATAATCCCCATCCCATCAGAAGTCAATCTTGTACCATGAAATTCAAGCTTAATTTTTTTGTTAAAACGAATGTTTAATCTTTCACGCTTTGCGTGATTCATTTTTGGTGTCATTATCATCCTCTATCTTGTTATATAATAACAAGATAGGGTGACATTGTTAAGTGATTATTGAGTTAAATATGGGGAATATGGGTTAAAACACTTTAAAATGATATTTATCTAGCAAATTTTTTAAAAGTTTCATATAGAAAGTCCCCCATTTTTTTGTGGCCTTCTTCATTTAAGTGACCTACTCCGCGTATCAGGTGTTTTTTGTTATGAATAGAGTTGGAGCTA
>JAUWTR010000264.1 GCA_030614645.1 Candidatus Aminicenantota bacterium | reverse complement strand
CCTGGAAAGACCTTGGGATTCCGGTTGTGATCGAATCTACAGGACTTTTCAGAAAAAGACCGGATGCCGCTAAACACATCGAACAGGGCGGCGCAGAAAAAGTCATAATTTCAGCCCCTGCTATAGACCCGGATATAACTGTTGTTCTGGGAGTAAATGAAGGTCTATATGACCCGGAAAACCATCACATCATCTCCAATGCCTCCTGCACAACCAACTGCCTGGCTCCCCCTACAAAAGTACTACATGAAGAATTCGGAATAGAAAAAGCATTCATGACCACGATCCATGCCTACACCAGTGACCAGCGTATCCTTGACACCCCGCACAAAGACCTGAGGCGAGCCCGAGCCGCTGCCCTATCTCAGATCCCCACAACCACTGGTGCCGCAAAAGCCGTTGGGCTGGTAATGCCTGAGCTGAAAGGGAAAATCGATGGTATCGCCATCAGAGTTCCGACCCCAAATGTGTCACTTGTCGACCTGGTCGCTTTGTTAAGCAAAAACACAACCTCAGAAGAAGTGAATAATGCTCTAAAAAACGCGGCCCAAGGAAAACTAAAGGGAATCATGGACTATTCCGAATCACCCTTGGTTTCTATTGACTACACTTCCAACCCTCATTCATCAATCGTCGATGGATTGTTTACCCGGGTAACAGAAGGCAATCTCATTAAAATCCTGGCCTGGTATGACAATGAGTGGGGCTATTCCTGCCGGCTCAAAGACCTTGTAAAATATATCACTCGCTAAAAAAAGTAATGTTACTGTTAAATGAGCTGGATCTAAAAGGAAAAAGAGTCTTCCTGCGGGTTGATTTTAATGTCCCTTTAGATAAAACCGGAAAAATTAGCGATGACAGCCGTATCCGGGCGGTTTTACCGACATTAAAGTATCTTATCGAACAGAAAGCCAAAATCATTACAGCCTCCCATTTCGGTCGGCCAAAAGGACGGTTCATGCCGGGACTAAGTCTTAAACCAATTGCCGTAAGGTTATCTAAACTCCTTGGCTTGAAAGTCATGTTTGTCCCTGAATTGATCGGAGACGAGGTTGAAAGACTAAAACATGATCTAAAAGAGGGTGATTTCCTGCTCTTGGAAAATCTCAGGTTCTATAAAGAAGAAAGAGATAATGATCCTGATTTTGCCCGTCAGCTTGCCAAAGGTATAGATTATTATGTAAATGACGCTTTTGGTGCCTGCCATAGGTCGCATGCTTCTGTAGTAGCGATCACCCGGCATGTAAAAAAATCCGTACCCGGTTTTCTTGTCAGCAAAGAAATCGAATACCTCCAGATGATGATCCAGTCTCCCCAAAAGCCTTTTGTAGCAATCCTGGGAGGCGCTAAGGTCGCAGACAAGTTACCAGTGATCAAATCACTTATAAACAAAGCAAGTGACATCCTTATCGGTGGAGCTATGGCTTACACATTCTTCTCAGCTCAGGGTTTAAATACCGGACGCTCTATTGTAGAAGAGGATAAAAAAGACTTCACTCTTAAACTTACAGATAAGGCTCAGGAAAAAGGTGTTAATATCTTCCTCCCTTCCGACCATATCGTAGCTGAAGCAATCAGCTCTGAAGCAAAGACCGAGACCATTAGTTCGTTTCCCATCCCAGAAAAAAGCCTGGCATTGGACATAGGTCCTGCCACAATAAAACAATATTCAACATCAATCGCCTCTGCCAAAACTATCTTCTGGAACGGACCTATGGGTGTTTTTGAGATCGACCAATTTGCCCGGGGAACTATCAGGATAGCCGAAGCAGTTGCAAGTTCAAGGGCGCTTTCGATCGTGGGAGGAGGTGATTCTGTTGCTGCAATATTTAAAGCAGGAGTGGAAAATAATATATCCCACATCTCAACCGGGGGAGGCGCGTCACTTGAATTTATTGCTAATGAAACCCTACCCGGGATTGAAGCTTTAAGGGAGAAACAACATGACTCTATCCAATAAAAAACCTTTTATTGCTGGAAACTGGAAAATGTTTAAGACCATACCTGAAGCATTGGAGCTCGTTAAGGAGATCCTGTTAGCAGTAGAAGAAACATCCTCTTCTGAAATAGTAGTGATCCCTCCTTATACCGCCTTAAGTAGAATCCAAGACTTAATCCGTGACTCTGCTATTAAACTGGGAGCTCAAAACATCTTCTGGGAAGAGGAAGGCGCTTTTACCGGAGAAATAGCCCCTACCATGCTTAAAGATGCAGGCTGCGACTATGTAGTGATAGGCCACTCAGAAAGGCGGCAGTATTTCGGCGAAACCAATGCCACAGTAAATAAAAAAATACAAAGCGCTCTCAAACATAAGATCCTTCCGATAATGTGTATTGGAGAATCGCTTGAAGAAAGAGAGACTGGCAAGACGATAGAAAAAGTGAAAAAACAGATAAACGAGGGCTTAGAGGGGATTAACCCTGAAGAGGTCGAAAAGATCATCATCGCATACGAACCTCTCTGGGCTATAGGAACAGGACTAACTGCGAGCCCTGAACAGGCACAGGAAATTCACAGCTATATCCGCAGTAAATTAACAGAAAAATATGGAAATAAAACCGGTTCCTGTGCTATAATCCTCTACGGCGGTTCAGTAAAACCAGCCAATGCTTTTTCTTTATTAAAAGAAAAAGATATAAATGGAGCTCTTATAGGCGGAGCTGCTCTTAAATCAGAATCATTTATTGAAATCGCAAAGGAAGCTATAAAAGCCTACGAGGAAAAATGACAACATTTATTACAGCTATTCATATTATTATCTGCTTTATACTTATTCTCGCAGTTCTACTTCAATCAGGAAAATCTGCAGACCTGGCAGGTGCTTTCGGTGGAGCCGGCAGCCAATCGACCTTTGGCCCCAGGGGAGCACAGACAATTTTATCCAAAATGACAACTATAAGCGCAGTTCTTTTTATGTTTACATCCTTTGGCCTCTGGATCCTTTCCGGGCAAGAAGGCGGTTCGGTTTTAGAAAACGAAAAAGCCCCGATTACAGAAAAAGCTGCTGCTACAACTCCTGATACAAAGAAAAAAGTCCCTGAACAGCAACCTGATGAAAAAAAACAAGCGGTCCAGAAGAAAACTGAAAATAAAAATACTAGCGAAGAAAAGAAATAACCCTACTTCAATCAGTCAATGACCTGATTTGCCGAAGTGGTGGAATTGGTAGACACGCATGGTTGAGGGCCATGTGAGCGTTTAGCTTGTGGGGGTTCGAGTCCCCCCTTCGGCATTCCTTCCTCCGCCCCAATAAAGCGCTTACCCCAGGGAAATGCATGAAGCGTCACATGCACCACAAAAACTACTTTATAGATACATTTTTATGTACACTCATGCAGTAATATTTCATATATTTTCAATAACTTTCCCTGAATTAGCCTATCAGCCCCAATACCTTAATTTCACATGTTATGGATTTCTTTCGATATTCTGAACATATTTCTGCATCCATTTTATCTCTTCCGTATAGCGGAATTTCTGCGCCCAGGGATCAAGAAAATCGTGTCCCCTTCCAGGAAAGCTCACAAACCTTACGGGTGCCTTGCCAATGCTTTTTAGTCCTGTAAAAAAGATCAGACTTTGGTTATAGCTGCTGTACCAATCATCGTCTCCATGGAACAAGATGGCGGGAGTGACGACGTTCTGGATGT
>JAUWTR010000289.1 GCA_030614645.1 Candidatus Aminicenantota bacterium | reverse complement strand
TGAAATAAGATTTTTTTCCACTTCATTTAGCATCAGATCAATGGTTCTTTCTCTTTGATATATTGTTTTCCCATCTTTATCGGATATTTTCAAATTAAAATTAAGTTTAGCCGCATGCTTATTATCTGAAGTCTGCCGGGTTTGAATAATATCGGGCATTGTCCGATAATTTAGAAAGCGATACCCTCTGTCTTCACTTATGGCAAAACTGCTGTACCCATCGATCTCTTTAAAAGAATACATGACATCAACTACACCCACTGTTGATCTGAAATTTCTTAAATAACTGTTTTTAGCTTCTTTTTCAGGAAGAGAGAAAATTTTGGAGAAAGCTGAGTTAGATGATGTTGCTGTAGCCGGCATGGTGGGGCTTCCTTCCCCGGGGATTACTGATAATGTTGCTTGGGCTAATTGAGGGAAGCTTCCTCTAATTTCTCTGTAGGCCTGTAACTTAGAAACTCCTCCTGATTGATATCCGGGAGACAGTATATCTACTGCAGAATAGATCCCTGGGTAGAACAGCCGGAAATCACCCACATTCCTTGGTTTATAAAACAGCAATCTCATAAAAGCAGGCAGGCCGAGCCTCCCCCCCGTGCGGTATTCCCAGACTTCACAATCAATTAGTTGTTCAGAACCTGTGTAATTGTTTATCTCAAAAGGTTCTCCTAGGATCATGTAGATTTCCCCCCGGTCGGAATTGATCCCGCCCAGACGGCTGTTGGCATAATTTAACCGTCTATAATAATCCAGTTTAAATTCATTTTCCGGGGTTTCTTTGTCAGGGTCACGAACTGCCCAGAAGGATTTTTGAAATCTCAGTTTGTCCTCATCGGTAGGCAGGCTTTCATATACTGATCTTTCAGCTTTGCTTATTATAGGCTCTACTTCCTCCAGCCACTTTGACAAGCGCTTTGAAGTTTGTGATGCAAAGAGAAGAAGGCTGCTGCAGAGCAGGAGGAGAATTGCAAAGATTGTTAATTTTAATCTGATCTTCATAGCAAAATTATAATACATAGAGCCATAAAAGCCAAATTGAAAAGCAATCAGGAGTTCCCTCGATTTTTTTTAAACTTACAAAATTTATAAGGCATGGATACTGGTAAGTCCCTTCGAAAGACAGGGATTTCCCCCAGCGGGGAAATCCCTTCCTGTCCTCACAACGCTCTCCTCGAGATTCTCTCGGGGAACCATGCCCGCGTTGTTCCGGATGGCTTTCTACGGGATTTACCAGTACCCATGCTAGCTCTTAGATAAAAAAATAAAAGGAAACTCGGGGCAAGGCTATGAAAATGTTATTTTTTGTGCCTTTTTATTTATAATATATAATGAAAATGTTAAATTTTCTTTGTATTTTAGCTAAAATGTTATATTATATAATGAAAATGTTAACATGCTAGGAGGAAGAAGCGAATGTTAAGCGAACTGGAAAAAAAGATCCTGCATTCTTTAAACCAGGACGGGAGAAAAAGTTTTCGTCAGGTGGCAAAGGAAGTAGGCACATCTTCTACAGCGATCTATAATAATGTAAAAAAGCTTGAAAAAGCCGGCGTTATAAAAGGATATATTCCTATTATTGATCCAAAAGTATTAGGTTATAATATTACTGCTATTATAAAGCTTCGGGTTAAGCATGACATTGAAACCGGCCTTATAGAAAAACTAGCGAATTTAGAGGAAGTGCGGTCAATGTATAGTATTACCGGAGATTGGGATCAGGTGTTAATCTGTAATTTCAAAGAGCTCAAGAACTTGGAAGAATTTCTATTCAATAATCTTGCTTTACCAGAAATCCAGAGAATAGTATCCCACATTGTCCTGAAAACTGCGAAAGAGGAAAAACGGACACCGGTATAATAGTTTATTTATTATACCATGAATCCTTCATAATAATGACAGCGTGGCTGAGGTCTTTTTCTCCCACTCTAAGGACAACTTTGTATTCTCCCGGTTGAACCCGGTAATAAGCGTGCAGTCGTTCTGTTAATCCAGGTGGGTGGTGAACCCTGGTCTGCAAGGACCGGCCCCATTTATCCACTTCCTCGTCCGGGTCGCCAAACCGGTCGATTGTATCGTAATAGTCGTAAAATTCCTCATCCTCCTCAGCAAATTTCTGCCACCTGTCCCAGCGGGCGATCTCTTCTTTTGAACGTTTTCTTCTCCGAGTCATACCCCATTCTACCTGGTTAAGGCCGGTTTTGTTGGGGCCGGAAAATTCATTGATAAGGTTAGTACCATTGTAGACTGAGATTTTAATATCTCCTGCTGCCGGCTGCTTTAGATAATAGTTTATAACAACAGCATGGGATTCGTTTTCACCTGCAAAATTTTGGGCACTGGTGGCTTTCTGGCTGAGCATGATCCACTGTATTTTAGGTTCCATCTTAAAAAAGTAGGCATCTCTCTTTAAAACTTCAGGTTTAAGTTCCTGCAGCGGTGATATATCTGTGATAAAAAATCCCCTGCCGTGAGTGCCGACTACCAGGTCGTTTTCCCGGGGGTGTATGACCAGATCGTGAACAGGGATAGTAGGCATATTATTCTGCATTCTGTTCCAGTTATCTCCTCCGTTAATACTTACATAAACTGCCTTGTCTGTGCCTAAAAAGAGAAGATTCGAATTTTTCCGGTCTTCTTTTATCACATTTACAGATGCATCAGGAAGCCCTTTGGTTATTGCTTTCCAGGTCTTTCCAAAGTCAAGGGTTTTATAAACGTATGGCTTGAAATCATCATAGTGAAATCCGGTATAAGTCAGATATACCGTGCCTGTGTTGTGATGTGAAGCTGTTATTCGGCTTACCCAGCAACCCGGATTTCCCGGAATATTGTCATTTAGCTTTGCCCAGTTTTCACCTTTGTCTTTTGTAACCCAGAGATTTCCGTCATCGGTTCCAGCCCAGATGACTCCCTCTTGTGCCGGGGATTCAGCTAAGGTAGTAATTGTACAGTATTGGACAGCGCCTACGCCTTTTATTTTGGAAGAGTCATTGGTGGTTAAGTCAGGACTGATCTCCTCCCAGCTGTTGCCTTGATTGGAAGAGCGCAGCACTTTATGGGCACCGTGATAGATAATGTTAGAATTATGAGGAGAGATCAATACAGGGGCGTTCCAGTTAAAACGAAGGCCCTCCTTATCCCAGGTGATAGAGCTTCTTTTTCCGGTTTTTTGATCTATACGCGACAGGTCTCCGAACTGCGATTCACAGTAAAGCCAGCGGCTGTTGTAAGGGTCGATTTGATTGTAAAATCCATCGCCTCCCTGCATGTGCTCCCAGTCTTCGAACCTGATAGGAAACCTTCCTTTTTTTGTGCTGGGGCCTTTCCAGGAACCAAAATCCTGCATGCCTCCATAAACGTTATAGGGATAATCCATATCCACGCCAATGGCATAGAGTTGCGCCATGGGAAGTTCGTCAGGGTGATACCAAT
>JAUWTR010000018.1 GCA_030614645.1 Candidatus Aminicenantota bacterium | reverse complement strand
CTGTTCACAGCCGTCCGGGAAAACAACACCTGGATCGCCAGAAAGAGGATCATAAAAACCGGGGAAGAATATGGGCAGAAAATCGAGGTCAGAGAAGGTTTACAAGAAGATGAGTATATCGTTGTCTTCGGGTATCAAAACCTGGCTGACGGACAAAAAATCAGTATAAATATCACGGACTAGAACCGGCAGGAAGGCTAACTATGAAAGAATTCAAGCTCACTAATATAGCAGTTGATAATAAGACAACTGTATATATCTTTACTGTTATTTTAATTATCTTTGGCTTCATGCAGTACAATACCACTCCCAAAGAAAAAATGCCGGAGATCGTATTTCCCTATTTTATGATTGGAACCCTGCATCCCGGAACATCTCCCGCAGATGTAGAAAACCTGATAACCCGCCCTATTGAAAAACAGCTGAAAGGTATAAACGGAGTCAAGCATATCAACAGTAATTCCATCCAGGATTTTTCCTCTATATTCATCGAGTTTGAGATGACTGCAGATGAGACCCAGGCTTACTTGGATGTGAAGCAGGCTGTGGATGAAGCCCGTTCGGAACTGCCGACCGATCTTTTCAGAGATCCGGATGTCTCGCGCATTGACTTGTCGGAGATCCCTATCCTTTTTATCAACCTGTCAGGCGATCTGGGGCTTGTCAAGCTTAGGGAGTTGGCAGAGGACCTGCAGGAAGAGATCGAGGCTCTGGAAGAGATAAGCAGCGCTCCGATAGTAGGAGCTCTGGACCGGGAGATCCAGATCAATGTTGATTTGTACAAAATGCAGGCTGCCGGCCTTTCCTTTAATTCCATTAAAAATGCAGTAGCCTCAGAAAACTTGACCCTCTCCGGCGGCCAGATAGACACAGACGGGATGAAGAGGAATCTGCGGGTAATAGGTGAATTTGAGAGGATCGATCAGATTGCAAACATTCATCTCCAGGAAGGGATCTATTTAAAAGATATTGCCGAAGTCAATGACGGCTATAAAGATAGAGAAAGCTATGCCCGCCTTAATTCTAAAGATGTTGTAACCCTTAATGTTATAAAGAAAAGCGGAAAGAACCTGATATATGCAGTCGATAAGATAAAGGCCATTGTGGAAGATGTTAAAAAGGCTGCACCGGAAAACCTGGTCTTAACCCTCTCAGGCGACAGCAGCACCCAGACCAAAAACAGTATCAGTGATCTATTTAACACGATTATCCTCGGCTTTATAGTGGTGGTCTTTATCCTTATGTTTTTTATGGGAGAGACGAATGCTCTGTTTGTGGGGATTGCCATCCCTATGTCTATGATCATAGCTTTTATCTTTATTCCGATTGTCGGATTCACTCTGAACATGGTTGTGCTTATGTCTTTTATAATGGTGCTGGGAATTGTAGTGGATAATTCCATTGTGGTCGTGGAGAATATCTACCGGCATTTTACAACTACCGCCAATCTGCCGATTCTGCCGGCAACCAAACGGGCTGGGAAAGAAGTGGCCCTGCCCGTGTTTACCGGAACCCTGACTACTATGGCTCCATTTTTCCCTCTCATGTTTATGCCTGGGATTGCGGGAAAATTCATATCTTATCTGCCAGTAACTATTATCATCACTCTGACTGCCTCAATGCTTGTGGCTTATGTCATGAACCCGGTTTTTGCAGTATCTTTCATGAAATACCGGGACCCGGAAAAAAGGACCAGCCTCAGAGCCGGTTTCACTCCTAAAAAGATCGTTATGTTGCTTGTTTGTCTTGTCCTGGTGGTTGTTTTTTATGCCTCAGGCTTAATGCTGCCTGGCAATCTTGTTGCCTTTGGACTGGCCTTGTATCTTATTGGGAAATTCGTGCTGCGTTTTCTGATCGATAAATTCCAGAGCCGGACTCTGCCTGCTTTTATAAAGGGTTATAGAAAAGTTTTGACATTTCTTCTCCAGGGAAAAAGGCCGTATGCTGTGCTGGGATCGATCGTACTGCTGATGTTTTTTTCTTTTGTGTTGTTAGGCCTCAGAACTCCCAGAGTCATTTTTTTTCCTGAGGGAGACCCCAATAATCTTTACGTGTACATAACTATGCCGGAAGGAACGCATATTGAAGTGACCAATAATATTGCCGAACAGGTCGAAGATAAGGTTTTTAAGGTCATCGGCAGAAACAATTCCGATGTGGAATCGGTTGTAACGAATGTGGCGTCCAATGCCGGAAGCGAAATGTTCGAGCGCTCTACTCAGGATAAACTGGCTAAAATCACCATCTCATTTGTGGAATACAAATTCAGGACCGGAGAGAGATCAACGCGTGAGTACCTGAAGGATCTGCGGGCGGAAATTACCGGAATCCCGGGTGCAGAGATCCGCATCGACCGCGAGGCATCGGGCCCACCATCAGGGAAACCGATAAATATTGAGGTCAGCGGGGACGACATTGAGGAGATTATCTTGACCTCAGTGCGGCTGCATGAATTTATAGCTTCTTTAAATATACCCGGTATAGAAGAATTGAAATCCAGTATGGAAACAAGCAAACCGGAGGTCCTTCTCAACATAGACCGGGATAAAGCAAACCGGCTCGGGATAAGTACTGCTCAGGTCGGCATGCTCTTGCGAACTGCAATATATGGGACAGAGGTCTCAAAATTCAAAGAAGGGGAAGAAGAGTATCCCATCCAACTCAGGCTGGATAAGAAATACCGCCACGATCTCGATGTCCTCTTGAGCCAGACTATAACCGTTCCCGGCAAGGGAAATAACGGCCCCAGCAAGATCCCTATATCAGCAATTGCTGATATTTCTGATATCTCCAGTTACGGCGGAATTACCCGGATTGATAATAAGCGTGTCATTACTCTCTCTTCTAATGTGCTTTTCGGCTATAATGCCAATGGGATAATCGCTAAAATAAAAAAATCCCTTCCTGAATTTGAAGTCGAAGAGGATTGTGAAGTTAACTTTACCGGTGAACAGGACATGCAGGCAGAGGTCAGGGATTACTTGGTTAAAGCTCTCTTTATCGCTGTAGCCCTTATTTTTATAATTCTGGTGTCCCAATTTAATTCCATGTCCAAGCCCATGATCATAATCACGCAGATATTTTTCAGCTTTACGGGAGTCTTCCTGGGCTTTTCTATTTTCGGCATTGACATCTCGATCATGATGACCGGGATGGGGATTATTGCCGTGGCTGGGATTGTAGTTAAAAACGGGATAATCATCATTGATTATACGGATAAACTCATTGCGCAGGGCGGTGATAAAACAGAGGCGATCATCCAGGCAGGAGCTACCCGTCTCACTCCAGTTCTGCTAACAGCCCTCTCAACAATTCTTGGCCTTATGCCTCTTGCCATCGGCATGAACATAAACTTTTCCACCCTATTTACCGAACTTAATCCTCAGATATACTTCGGGGGAGATAATGTGGCTTTTTGGAATTCTCTGTCATGGACGATCATTTTCGGCCTCTCTTTTGCAACCGTATTGACACTTATTGTTATCCCGGCTATGTACAAGATCGGATATGCCAAGAATAAATCTAAGCTCTAGGCACTCAATGAGCTAAAATTTTCCCCTTTTGATTAACAAAAGGAGTGTGATATTATATAATACTTATTTTTAAATAGCATTTTTTAACGTTTTTTTATCTAAAGATTGAGATCATAAAGAAAGAAGGAGAATAGTAAAATGGCTGTAACCGTAAAGAGGAAAAAAATTCATTTTTACCCTAATCCAAAAAGAGTTATAGCCCGATTCTATATGCCCGTAAAAGAGGATAGAGCAAAAATCATTGTAAATGACATTGCCCAATTTGATGAAGAGGAGGCAAGTCGAATACTTAATAAAATATTGAGCAATTTTTCTAAAAGACATCGAAACATTTCAAAAATATTTGAGAATAGCTTCAACTCTCTAAAAGAAATTTTAGGGAATATTAATAAAAAAAAACCGCTAAGTTTGAAAAAAAAATTATTGATCGGTTCTTACTTTACAACAGAATTCGCTATTGAATCAACTGCTTTTTTTAATCCATCCATTATTGAAGCCCCTGATCAAAGCAATTTACAAGAAGGTCAGAAAAGAATAATTGTAAGTTTTCGCGCCACTGGTGAGAAACATATTTCATCTATTGTATTTCGCCAGGGGATCATTAATAAAGATAATAGTTTAAAATTCCAACATGAAGGAAGATTGGTGGATGTTCCCGAGACCATCAAACGTTTTGTATATAAAAAAAGCATTTTTTTGAAAAAACTTTCGGAAATGCATATTCAAAAAGATGTAGTCAATACAGCGATGGATAAATTGGGAGAAACTTTTATTTACGGTGACTTAAAACACAGCATAGATGAAACCTTAAAACAGGTCAAGGTTACTCCCAGTAAGAAGAAGGTCCTAGATGCACTCATGTGGTTGGCCAGATCTCATTATGAGGTCAAATTTTCTTTGGATACAGCAATTTCTGAAAGAGTTCTCTTTCCTGTTTCATATACGGAAGTGAATGGAATTGAAGATGCCAGATTTGTAAAATTTACTGACGATGACGGGAAGGTCACCTACTATGCCACCTATACAGCTTATGATGGTTTTACCATCCTGCCAAAATTGATGAAAACAACCGATTTTTATAATTTTAAAGTAATGCCAATTAGTGGAGCGTATGCTCAAAATAAGGGGATGTCCCTTTTTCCTCGAAAGATTAATGGAAAATATGCCATAATTTCTCGATCAGATGGTATCAACAATTATATAATGTTTTCAGATGATATAAATATCTGGGAAACAGCAAAAAAAATCCAAGAGCCTTCACAACCATGGGAACTCATCAAAATAGGCAATTCCGGCTCACCTCTGGAAACCGAAAAGGGATGGTTACTCATTACCCACGGTGTCGGTCCCATGAGAAGTTACAGTCTGGGGGCTATCCTTCTTGATAAAAATGATCCCTCTAAAGTCATTGGTCACTTAAATGAGCCCCTCCTTATTCCCGATGAAGAGGAACGGGAGGGTTATGTGCCCAATGTTGTGTATTCTTGTGGTTCCATCATTCATAACAATGAGTTAATTATTGCCTATGGAATGTCTGATTATGCATCGGGTTTTGCTTGTATTTCCCTGGATGAACTTTTTGAGAAATTAACCTACCACTGATAGATTTTGATTTTATGCTTCCTTAATATTTTTTATCTCTTGTTCGTATGCCAAAAGGACGGTCATATGGGCAATCTTATATACAATGATGCTTTCTGCCCCTTGATTTCCATTGATGTCATGACTTTCTATTCCATCAGAACATCCACAGGTTTTAAAATCATACAAGGACATATTTAAATCATTTTCCCCTAGAAACCACCTGTAAGATGTAAACATTTTTTCCAGGAAGGTTTTATCCTTACTGATCAGATAAGCCTGATAATACATTAAGACCATTGCTGCAGAGTCAATAGGTTGCTGAGCAAACCGCGAACATTCACCACCTTTTTTATACCAGTTATCGCTGCCCACCAGCGATAGGTATCCTTTTTTTAAGGTTATTTTTTCTAAAAATTTTATGGATTCTAAGGCGACATTTAAAATATTTTCATCTTTAATTTCTTCATAGGCATACAAAAGTGAGAGAGGAATTATACCATTGTCATAAGATAAAATTGGTTCAAACCAATGCCAGTTTTTTGTTTTTTGTTTTTTATAACTTCTTATTATCTTGTAAGTCATATCTTTAAGGATATTTTTCATTTCCTCATTATCAGGAAAAACTTTTAAAAAATAACAGATACCTATGATGGTGTTAGCCATACCCCGTATAAATTTTAAATTATTAAAATTTGGGAAAGATTTTTTTAAGATTTCTAGAGCAATCTTAAAAAATGGATTGTTTGGCGGATAATTAACCAGATACCCTAGGGCCCATATAGTTCTACCGAATGCATCTTCCGAACCTACTTCATCAATAAAATCCCTTTTGAAACTCAAGTAATTCTTAAAAGTACCATTATCATTGTGCATATAATTAATAAAACTCAAATAAATGGACATCAGCTTTAACACCTCTTTACTCTTTCTCTGCTTAAAGACCATAAGAGACATTAAGAGTGCACGAGCATTATCATCCAGGCAATAACCTTCTTTAAAGTTGGGAATAATATATTTTGCATGCTGGATAATTCCAGTATCATCAGTTAGTCTTTGGACATGATCTAAACAAAATTCCGGTAAAACCAAAGGATTAATGACCAATTCTTCTTTAGTTTTCACAGGTGGAAATGATTTCAAGATCTTGCTAACAAGTTTAAGATATGAAGTGCCAATCTCAGGCCAGATGGTTTTCCTCCCATATTGATAGGCTTTTTTCCTGATCTTGTTTAGCTCTATTGGGTTATCAAGTAGTCCTATCAATAAATTAGAAAGTGCCTCGAAATCCTTAAAATTAAATATTTTTCCTCGACCATCTGACAATAATTCTTTTGCATGCCAATATGGAGTTGAGATGACAGCAGCGCCCGCTCCAATTGCATAGGATAATGACCCGCTGGTTATTTGAGCTTCATTCAGATAAGGTGTGATATAAATATCACTGGCAGAAAGATAGCCAAACAACTCCTCATTGGTCACATATTTGTCATAAAAATAGACATGTTTTCTTAAATTGTTTTTCTCTACCAGAAGTTTCAGAAAATTTCTGTACTCTTCCCCAGCTGATTTTATGACATTGGGATGGGTTTTCCCCAATATGATATAAACTATTTCAGGATGTTTATCAACCACTTTGGGCAAAGCCTGAATAACCGTTTCAATACCTTTATCCCGGCTCAATAAACCAAATGTAAGCAAGGATTTTTTCTTTTCAAGGTTGAGTTTCTTTTTATAAACCTTTCGTTGAATAAAATCAAAATCCGGGACTCCATGTTCAATCAGCGCTATTTTTTGCTGTGGTAAATCATAAACCTGAATTAAAAAATCAATAGCCAGTTTACTCATAGCCACAATTTTCTCTGCCTTTTTTCCGATTTCCTGAACAATTATTTTTTCATTATGAGATGGATTTTTTAATACCGTATGAAACGTAACCATTAAGGGGATTTCCAATCCGTGAATTAAAGGGAGGATGTATGTTCCATTTTTACCCCCAAAGATCCCAAATTCATGCTGTAAAATGCAGATTTCAGCATTACTATAATTAATAAATTTTACCGCCCCCAAATAATCTCTCTGATATTCCTGCCTGACAGTATATTTGACAATTTCAGGATAATCATAGGTCTGGTTTTGATCATTCATGGCTACGACAAAGGCCTCGGCTTTAATATTCTTTTCTGTATTTTTCTGAATTAAAGATTCAATGAGGTCTCTGGTAAATGTGGCAATACCACATTGACGGGGAACATAATTTCCAATACAGGCAATTTTTATTGTTTTCATCCTAGGTCCCTTATTTTGTTCACAATGTAATCAATATTTTACTCTAATCCTTAAGGCATTACAATTTTCATTTTGTTATCCAGATATTTTATATTACAATAAAAAGAGTAATTATCGAGGTGTGTCATTAATTTAGGACAAAATTGCCGGTTTGTGGAATATTATTCTCCCCAAAAAAATCAGGATCGGCATGTAATTGTTTATTGTAAAAGCCAGATTCCTTTGCCAAACAGGGTCACAACAATTTATAATACGGTAGAAATATATGAAAAACAATTTTTTCCCCGGCTTCAGAAGAATAATATAAAGATTTTTCCCAGGATATTGCTGAGAACCTTAATCAATATCCATAATGATGACGGAATAAAAAACATTTCTCAAATTGCAAATTTTGCTTTAAAGATAAAAAACGGAAAAAAACTCTTACAATCCAGCGGCCTCCCCAATATCAAACTTGCCCGGCTAAGATCAAGGGAATTACTTGTGTTTGACGGCCATCATTCTATATTGGCATACATGTCAGCAGGAAAAAAATTCCTTGATGAGATACCCCATATCATCGTTTTAGGAAAAAAGGGCTTTCTGGAAAATGAAGAAATTCTTATTTTTTGGGGGGAACACGCCTCTAAAATTCTCGCAAAAGAATGGAAACTTTTTGTCATTAACTGGCAGAACCCGGAAAACAAGCAAATATGCCCGAGAGTACATAATAATATGGGGGAACTTTTTGATGCTTTGCAGAGGAGAATTGCTATGCAATTGAAGGACTCTAAATAATGCACGACAGGAATTTCTTTAGGCAACCTAAGTAGTACCCGGCCCGGCCTATAAGACCTTTGGGCCATTTTCAGAGAGAAAATTGAAAAGTAACATAAAAAGTTCTTGGCTTTCTAGGGCCGTATACATAGCCTGAATCCCTATCCAGGCCTAAATCAAAATCGCCCTGATAAGAATCGAATAAATTGTGAATGCCGAACAATATTGAAATCTTGCTGTTTTCAGAAATGTTTATAGGCTTACGCAGCTTTAGATTTATTACAAAGAATGATTTTGTTGTTTCCAGCATATCTTCAGGGATATACCCTGCATAGTGAGGCACTTTCATTGGGCCAGTGTAATTCCCTGAGATATTTAAATTTATTAATTTGTCATTTTTATATTTCAGATCAAAGTGTCCATAAATTTTAGGAGTTTTGAAATATTCTGTTGCATTAAAATTTGGCTCCGGTTTATATCGTTTAGTTCTTTGAAAAGTCCATCCTGTTGCAAAGGAGAATCTTGGCCCCAAAACCAAACCTGCTTCAAGAGAAAGTCCATAGACTTTTGATCCAGATCCGTTTATTCTCTCCATTATTCTTGCATTTTCTATTCGTTCTATCTCCTGAAGGACAAAAGTGTCACTTAATTTATTATAAAATCCTTCTATACTTAATTGAATAAGGTTCCCTCCGATTTGTTTCCCATAATCTAATCCGCTGTATAGACTATAAGATGTTTCCTCTTTAAGCTTGGGAGAATTTACGATCATCATCCCTTCTCCTCCAACTTGGCTTATATGCAAATCCTCATCAAAAACTTGGGGGGCTCTGAATCCTGTAGAGAAGCTTGTTCTAAAATTAAGGTCTCTGCTAAACTTTACAAGAACACTTAATCGGGGAGTAATAATTAATTTATCCAGAACTGTATGTTTGTTCAGTCTAAAACCGCTTAAAAAGGAAAAAGTTTTGCCTATTTTAAAATCATCCTGAAAGAAAACTCCAGTTTCATGATAAATGTTTTCTATTATTCTATTATAACCAATGGCTTCATCATTGATTTCATCTCTTTTATGCTGAGCTCCAATCGAGAACACATGGTTTCCTGCTTGAAAATTGACCTGAGAATTTAGAAAAAGTAGTGGATTTTCCGTTTTTCCATATGCATTTGGATCTTTGTGGCTGCCATAATAAGTGTTTCTTTTAGAATTTACAAAAGAAAAAGAGAGGACATAATTCATTTTTCCTGAGAAGGCCTGTTCCCATTCAGAACTTAGGCCTAACTGGTCTGTTTTTATCCATTCAGTGGTGTTGGTTTCATGAGGGGGTTTGTGGAAAAGATTCCCTCCTCTTCTTTCTTCGAATATCCTAAAAAGGCTTACTTTAACCTTACTATTTATACTAAGAAAATCATTAAAAAAATTAAAACCAAAAGAGGTATTATTTAGATTGCCAAGTTCGGAGAATCCATCTCCATTTAAATCAACATGCTCTCTTTTTTGGTAGCTGGCATATAAATAGCCTTTTGTGTTTAAATCTTTAGAAATCACACTAGATTGGAATCCAATATTAGTAAAAGGTTTCCCGGAAATGGTTTCTTGGTGTAATTTTATGTAGCTGTTATTCTCTTTTGGTTCTTTTGTTAAGACATTTATTACGCCAGCAATAGCATTGCCTCCATAAAGAGCTGAGCCGCCTCCTTTAACAATTTCTATTCTATCGATCATTTCTACAGGTAACTGCTCCAGTCCATACACGCCTGTCATAGCGCTGATAATAGGAGAACTGTCGATTAAGATTTGAGAATATTTCCCAGGCATCCCGTTAATCCGGCATTGAGTAAAATTGCAATTTTGACAATCATTTTCAATCCTAATTCCTGTGGTCTCATATAGAGCATCCGCAAGATTGGATGGTGCCTTCGATGTAATTTCTCGGCTAGATAGGATTTCAGTTTTAACCGCGGTTTCGTCATATAGCTTTTTTGTACGGGAAGCTGTAACTACTATTTGCTCTTCGATTTTCTTCATTAAAATTATCTGATAGCGTAATTTATCCTCTTTAATATTGAAAGCGTCAGAAAAATAATCCAGGAATCCTTCCGCATAAACTTCAATGTGGTATCTGCCTTGGGGGATTTGGATTATTTCAAAGCTGCCCGATTTATCAGTTTTTACTGATTTAGAAATTTCTGGAATTAAGACAAGGGCCTTTTCTACATAATTCTTTTCCCAATCTATTACTTTTCCTTTAATGGTGAAAACATTGGCTCTTCCATGCCGCTCTCTTTGACGGTTTTGATTCTGTTGGTGAGCATGAAGGAACTGAGCAAAAATAATTAATAAAAATATGCAGAAAATATTTAATCTGAAAAATTTTCTTTTCATTATCCAACCTACTCTATGACCAATCTATCCTATTTTCTTATTGAAGAGTTAAAATAGAATAAATAAAGATGATTAGCCTAATTTATAAAGATTTAGGCTTGAGGAGGGGATCGGGCGGAGTATTGGATGGTTTCAATATATGCATAATTTAAAGAATAGAATGCTTCCAATATCCCTAAGGCTGAAGGCTTGGGAAGAATAAAGAAATTAATCTGGTTGGTCATAAATGTCGAATTTAGGAAGTTACACGCAACACAGTTATCGCTGCTGGTGAGGTTTTTGTCGTTATGAAAAAAGTTAATGAATAGGGTAATGATTAAAAAACTAAAAAGAAAAACCAGATTAAAAAGCTTTTTTCTTTTGATGTTCACTTATTTTTATGGTATCAAAAAGACTGGAGATTGTCAAAAAAGATATGTTAAAACGGGGACGGGCCTCGGCAATTTCTGCATTATCAATGAGATAGGCCTTAATTCAATCCTAAAATAAGGCTTAGAAATGATTTTTGTGGGGGGTCTTCACAATAATGAGGACCTG
>JAUWTR010000073.1 GCA_030614645.1 Candidatus Aminicenantota bacterium | reverse complement strand
GAGAAATGATCCCCCCTTCCTTACTGAAGGCAGCCACCCCCCCAATAGGAAAGCCATAACCCTGGTGGGCATCAGGCATTGCATAGGCAGCACATTTGATCCCCGGTAAGCAAGCGACATTCTTGATCTGTTGGAGAGTATTGTCACGCTTAAGACTGCTTAGAAGTTTGGAGGAGGTATAGACGACCGCCGCGACCTGCATCCGGTCATGTTTAGGAATTTCCCAGGTGTTATCATCAATTTTTCTTAATTCCATTTGTTCCCTCAAATATCCACAACAATCTGTAACATAAAATGATCGTTTTTAAAACACTCCGGCTATACGGCTGCTACAAAAGGGACAGGTCGAATCCTTGATGCGATTATCAAAGATTGAAAAACCATGCCTCCGGATGACGATCTTTTTACATTCAGGACATACTGTATCTTCCGATTCCCCCATAACATTGCCGATATAAATATAATGCAGACCGGCTTTTTCTCCAATCGCATAAGCGCGACGCAAAGCCTCAACAGGTGTGGGACGGGAATTTAAATAATTATAGTCAGGACGAAAGCGGCTTATATGCCAGGGGATATCCACATCTACACCTGCAATAAACTCAGCAATATCAGAAAGCTCCTTATCCGAGTCGTTCTGTCCTGGTACTACAAGGGTTGTAACTTCGATCCATATCCCCAGCTTTTTCATATAGCGGATAGATTCAAGCACCGGCTTTAAACGGGCTTTACACATTTTATCATAAAATTCTTCCCGGAAAGACTTAAGGTCAACATTACAGGCATCCAGATAGGGATTAATTACATCCAAGGCTTCTATAGTCATGTATCCGTTGGTCACAAAAACATTTCCCAATCCCTCCTCTTTAGCCAGCCTGGCTGTATCATAGGCATACTCAAAAAAAATTGTAGGTTCAGTATAAGTATAAGAGATGCTGCAGCAGTTCTGGCCTTTTGCTGCAGCTGCTATTTCTTTGGGAAGATAGGGGCTGGCGGAAGCATTCCCGTCTCTGGCAGAATTCTGAGATATCTGCCAGTTCTGGCAGAATGAACAGCGAAAATTACATCCCATAGTTGCCATAGAAAAAGATGTTGTGCCCGGTAAATAATGATATAAAGGTTTTTTCTCGATCGGGTCCACATGGGCCGCGATAAGTTCACCATATACATGGGTATACAGCTTGCCATCCCGGTTCTGTCTTACCCCGCAGATACCAAATTTATCTGGAGCAATACGACACGCGTGATTGCACAAACGGCAATAGACATACCTATCTTTCTGGGAATCATAAAGTCTTGCTTCTTTAAGCATTTTTATATTTGTCAAATACCTCGATCCGATTTCCCTCCGGGTCTTTAATGAAATAGATGTATCGGTCTTTATAAGGAGCTTTGATTATTTCAACACCTTTACCTGCAAGATCCCGACAAAAGGATTCTTTGTCTAAAACATTTAGGCCCCAATGATTCAAGCCTGAGGTGTCTTCCCTCTTCAGGCTAATATCAATGCCCCCAGGATTAAATATTTCAAGCACTATTTCTCCTAGAACAAGCTTGGTCATTTGGCACTCGCTCGTCAGGCCGAAAAGCTTCTTCATGAGCGCGGCAGGAATCAGCCGGGCTCCGCTTTCTTTAAACCCTAACTTTTCTGTATAGAATTTAACCAATATATCAGCATTTCCGGTTATAAGCCCGATATGATTACAGTTTTGTTTCATCTTATTCATCTCTTATTATGGATTATTTATGGACCTTAGTTATATCTTGATAATAGAAGAATCAAGATAAAAACTCAACCCATTAGGCAGAGATGTCTGATCGGGCATTCTTTACAGCGGGGTTTACGGGCGGGGCAGAATGTGCGGCCGTGGTTAACGAGCAAATAATTAAAATCAAGCCAGTCCTTTTTAGGTACTACTTTCATAAGATCACATTCGATCTTGTCAGGCACTTTTTCCCGGCTTAAACCCAAGCGGACTGAAATACGTTTTACATGAGTATCAACAGCAATTCCTTCGGCCCTGTTAAAACCGCTGGAAAGGACAATATTTGCAGTCTTGCGCGCTACTCCTGGCAGAGTAATAAGGGCGGCCATATTGTCAGGCACCTTTCCTTGAAAATCTTCCTCAATTTTCTGGCAGGTTTTGATTATATTTTTAGCCTTATTCCGATAGAATCCGGTAGGGCGGATCTCATTTTCAAGCTCAACCCTATCAGCAGCCGCAAAATCTGCTGCACCTGAGTATTTCCTAAAAAGGGCAGGAGTAATCTCATTGACCTTCCGGTCAGTACACTGAGCAGACAAAATAGTAGCTATAAGGATCTGGAGCGGCGTCCTAAAGCGCAGTGCTGTCCGGCTGTTTAGATAGGTCTGGTGTAAGATCCTGATAATATCCCTGATTCTCTTTTCAGGTTTATTCATTTACTACAATGATACCATTTTCTCAATAGCCCCTTTTGCCCTCCGTCTTATATCAGCAGAAACTTCTACTTTGGGTTCCATGTTCTCCATAGAAATCAATACCTTCTCCAAGGTGATCTTTTTCATATTACTGCATATTGCGTTGTCTTTAACGGGATAAAATCTTTTTCCGGGGTTTTCCTTTGCTAAACGGTATATCATTCCTGCTTCCGTACCGATTATGACTTCACCCAAGGCAGTTTTGCGGGCTTCTTTTACCATCCCCCCCGTGGAAAAAACTCTATCAGCCAGGTCTATGACTTCGGGCAGGCATTCAGGATGCACCCATACTTCTGCTTCAGGATAACGCTTTTTTTTCTCTCTTACATGTTTAGGCAAAATATTGTTATGCACGTAACAATATCCGTCCCAGGGAATTATCTTTTTTTTTGAACCGCGGGCTATATAAGCGCTCAGGTTTTTATCCGGGGCAAACAAGACTTTATCTCCCTTAAGGGATGCAACCACATTTTTTGCATTAGCTGAAGTACAGCAAATATCACATTCAGCTTTCACAGCAGCTGATGTATTCACATAACATACAACATCACTCCCGGGATTACCCTTTTTCCAGGCTCTTAGTTCCTCAGCTGTGATCATATCAGCCATAGGGCACCCTGCATTCGCATCTGGGATGAGGATTGTTTTTTCAGGGCTTAAAATCACAGCGGTTTCAGCCATAAAATGTACTCCGCAGAAAACAATCACATCCTCTTCCACTTTAGAAGCTTTAATACTCAAATCCAGCGAGTCTCCGACAAAATCAGCAATATCCTGAACATCTCCGGTCTGGTAATTATGGGCTAGGATAATAGCATTCTTTTTTTCTTTTAATTTAAGAATTCTCTCTGCTATTCCTTCTTTTTTCACTTATACATCCCTTTACTTTTTTATCACTCTTGTCCCGCAATGAGGGCACTCTTTTGCTCCTTTCTGCAAAGGTTTGCCACATTCCGGGCAATACTCGATATTTAGATTGCATTTCTTGCAGAATAATTCCAGGCCTCCGATCGGGCCTTCACAATAGGGGCAAGCTCCTTTTCTTTCAACAACAGTTTTTGCAGCTGCAGTCTTTTTTCCTTTTTTTTGTTTATCCTGCAAGTCTTCTATGGCTTTATGTAAGGCATCAGCTCCCAGGTTGGAGCAGTGATGCTTATTCTTTGGTAGACCTCCAAGTTCTTTAGCCACATCATCATTAGTAATCCGCTTAGCCTCTTCCAGAGTTTTCCCCAGAGCCATCTCACTGACCATACTTGATACAGCAATTGCGGCGCCACAACCGAAGGTTTGGAATTTTACATCTTTGATACGGCCATCCTTGACTTTTATATAAAAAGTCATCACATCTCCGCAGACAGGATTTCCTACTTTACCTACTCCATCAGCATCCTTCATAACTCCCACATTGTGGGGATTCTCAAAATGCTCCATCACCTTATCGCTGTAGATCATTTTCCCCTCCTAAGCCAAGCTCCCTCTGATTTAAATTCGTTAAACCGATTCGACTGCAGTTACTCCAGGAACTTCCTTCTTTAAAAGCTTTTCAATTCCCATCTTCAGAGTCATCTGGGACATAGGACAGCCCGCACAGGCCCCGGTCAGTTTAACTTTAACAACCCCGTTATCTTCCACTTTTACCAGTTCAACATCGCCTCCATCTGCTTGAAGTGAAGGCCGGACCTTATTTAACGCCTTTTCTACTTTTTCTTTCATTGTTATTCCTCCAATAAAAATTAATAAGTCTTTATATTAATAGCATCGCAAATATTTTAAAAGTGATTTTTATTTTTACGATGATATAATATATCATTATAACACATTTTAGTCAATATTTCCGATAGATTTTATATGATTAAACCACAATCCTAGAAATAAATGGATTAATGCGGGTTACAGCCTCATAATTAATCGTCCCTCCCCAGCCTGCCAACAAATCAGCAGATATGGCATCACTACCGCTTTTACCGATGAGTACCACTTTATCCTCAAGCCTGACACCTGAAATATCAGTTACATCAGCCACTAAAAAATTCATAGCCACACGTCCCCGCAGAGGAGCCCTTTCTCCATTTACCAGAACATAAGATGTATTGGATAGGTTACGTGGGTATCCGTCATAGTATCCCACAGGGACCACAGCCAGCAAACTTTCCCGGCCTGTCTTATAGGTACAGCCATATCCGACCATAGCGCCTTTCGGCGCCTTTTTCAATTGAGCGATCCTGGCTTTCCAGGTAAGGACCGGTTTTAAGCTGAGCGGTTGCTGATCCTGCAGCAAACAGGCCAAATAGGTCTCCTTTGAAGGCCATAATCCATATATTCCAATACCGATTCGAGCCAAGTCAAAATGAGTCTCAGAAAAAAGAATAGTAGCTGCCGAGCAGGAAAAATGTTTGATAGGTATATTTATTTTATGTTCCTTGAGGTTTTGTATGATACTGTGATAATTATGCAATTGTCGCCTGGCGTAAGTATGATCAGTCGTATCTTCAATATTCGCAAAATGTGAAGAAACTCCCTCCAGTACAAGCTGAGGATCTCTACGTATTTTATCTACAAAAGCAAGCACATCCCTCTTATCTACACCTTGGCGGTAAGTTCCAGTCTCGACTTTTAAGTGCAGACAGGCTTTCTTTCCGAGCTTCCTACATACCTCACCTAACTTATCGATAGATTCAGGATTATATACCGTGATCCTTAGATCGTTTTTTACAGCTTTTTCCAGGTTATCCAGCGGAATATACCCTACCACCAGAATAGGACACTCAAATTCTTCTCTACGAAGACTGATTCCTTCCTCAACCGACTGTACCCCCAACCAATCTGCCCCGCTGTTACAGGCAATCCCTGCCACTTCGAACATCCCATGGCCGTAAGCATTTGCTTTCACCATGACCAACAGCTTTTTTTTGGTGCCAATAAGGTTCCGGAACTGTTGAATATTATGCTCAAGCGCAGATCGCTCAATTTCAATCCAGTTGAAGGTTTTCTTTTTCATTCGGGATTATCTTTATTTATAGCAGCCTTGATCTTATCAATGTCAAACAATCCGGCAAGTTCATCTTCTTTTAGTACTGTATCCCCGCGGTTGACCCCGGAGGAGACAATTACCACTTTTGCCTCGACTAAGTCTTCAATGAGATTACAGTAATCTCGAAACGCCTGAGGAAATTGTTTTTCCTCCCGGACACCTTGAATAGATCTCCTCCACCCCCGGACTATTTTATATTCAGGTTCCACCTTATCAAGAATCCAGTTCTCCGTAGGGAAACTTTCCAGTTTTTCTCCTTTATAATGGTAGCCAGTACATATTTTGATATCTTCCAAACCATCAAGAACATCAGCTTTGGTCAAAACAATCTTCTCAATCCCATTTAAACGGCAAGCATAGGATACAGCCACAGAATCAAACCAGCCGCAGCGGCGGGGGCGTCCCGTGGTCGCTCCATATTCATTTCCTTGTTTTCGCAGATACTCTCCCCATTTATCAGATAATTCTGTTGGAAACTAGCCAGCACCGACACGGGTTGTATAAGCTTTAACGATTCCCAGAATAGAATCGACTTTATTCAGGGCAATTCCTAATCCAGCGCAAATACCTCCGACAGTTGAATTTGATGAAGTTACATAAGGATAAGTACCGTGATCAACATCCAGCAGCGTGCCCTGAGCACCTTCAAAAAGAACCGAGCTGCCACCTCTCATCTTTCTCTCAAGAATAAAAGAGATATCTTCAAGGTACTTTCCCATTATTTCTGCGTATTCTGCATATTCTGCAAGGATCTTTTTATGATCCAGCAGGGGCTTTCCATAATGGGAAAGAAAAATATTTTTCTCTTCGACATTATCTTTTATCTTCGCTTCCAACACAGAAAGGTTAAGGAGATCTCCGGTGCGAATACCAGAGCGCCCGGCTTTATCCTCATAGGCAGGACCGATTCCCCGGCAGGTAGTCCCGATCTTATTATCACCCCGCTTTTCCTCAGCTGAACTCTCAAGCATAGTATGGTAAGGAAAAATAAGATGAGCATTACGGCTGACAGCGAGGTTACCGTCTATTTTTATCCCAAGTTCTTCCAGTTCAGTTATCTCTTTGATAAAAGCCCGGGGGGCAATAACAACACCATTGCCGATAAGGCATAGAGTGTCAGGATGCAGTATGCCGGAAGGGATCAGATGCAGAACTGTTTTTTTCCCATCTATATAAACAGTATGCCCGGCATTGTGCCCGCCTTGAAAGCGGGCAACGATATCAAACGAACAAGTAAGTAGATCAGTTATCTTTCCTTTTCCTTCATCACCCCACTGCAAACCAATAATTGCTACATTCATCATAGGTATCTCTCTCTTAGCTAAAAACTCACTGCCAATTGACAGAATAAGACATTATTTTTTAGCTCTATATCTTTTTCTCTGTTAAAATCATACTCGACTTTTAATAAAGCATTATTTGAAAGCCTAAGCACTGCTCCAAGGGACCAGCGGGATTTTTCCCGGGCGATTCCTGTACCCGGCTGTAAGGAACCATTAAAACCCGGACCATGAAAATCGTCATTATATTTATATCGCTGATAACTGGCTACCGGCTGAATACCGCTAAAATAAAAAGAAAATTGAATATAATACCCGTCAGCATTCCCATTGGAAAAACCATCCGGATTTCCAATATTGGCTTTTGTATATTCATAGGAAAATTCAAGTTCTTCTGTTTTCCAACTAAAATTCAAAGCCTGTAGAACCAGATTGCGGGTGTTAGCATCATCATATTTCCCCCTGTATAGAGAATAATATGCGTCAAATCCTTGGTCTAACCTCAGACCGAATCTTCCTCCCCATGCTTTGTCTTTATTATTGTCTTTAAATTGTTGTCCAGCATTGAGGTAATCACTTTCAGCCAGGCCATTCCCGATATAAAGCG
>JAUWTR010000173.1 GCA_030614645.1 Candidatus Aminicenantota bacterium | reverse complement strand
GCATGAAAAACCACTAAAATATCAGCTTGGATATTAATTTGGGAATGAGATCTGGGGACATCATACTTAATTAATTCAGAAGTCGCTCACATAATTCAATATTAAGTATGATGTCCCAATAGTGTCTGAGGAAAACGTTGAAAAATAAGGGTATTAAGGAATGACCCGTGAAGGAATCGAACCTTCAACCTGCTGATTAAGAGTCAGCTGCTCTGCCAATTGAGCTAACGGGCCCTAAAAACTTCAATAGTTTAGACGACTGCACGTTTCTTGTCAAATAATCCAGGTTAAATGAGCCTGCGAAGATTGTTTTGAGTTTTGAAATATTTTATATATAATGGATAAAAGCGAGTATAACATGAGTTTAAATTTGTTTCTGGTCATTCTAGGAGGGCTTTTACTTCTTTCTTTGCTTTTTCTGATCTATTCTTTAAAAAACACCTTAAAAAACACTTCCTCCCAGATCAAAGAGTTGAAAAAAGCTCAAACAGAAAATAAATCCCTGGAATTGATGCAGCAGCAGATCGGCCACCTTACCAAGAGCGTCAATCAGCAGCTCCATAACATGAGCGGGCAGTTCCGGGAAACAACCGGTCATATCGGCAGCACTCTGGGGGATGTTAAAAAGGACTTAGGAAAGATGGAGACTGCCACCAAGGAAGTCCTTGATAAAGCAAAAAGCATCTCGAACCTGGAAAACCTTCTGCGTGCCCCGAAATTTCGGGGAGGCCTGGGAGAGCTTTTTCTGGGTGACCTGCTGGCCCAGATCCTCCCTCCTGCCCATTACAGCATGCAATACAAATTTAAAAGTGGAGAGATCGTAGATGCTATCGTCAAGATCGGCAGCAATACAGTCCCCATAGACGCAAAATTCCCTCTGGAAAACTTTAAAAAATATTTAAGCGAAGAGGATGAAAAACTAAAAAAAGACATACAGAAAAAATTCGTCTCCGATGTAAAGAAGCATATCCAGACCATAGCTGATAAATATATCCTCCCGGATGAAGGGACCTACGATTTTGCCCTGATGTATATTCCAGCGGAAAATATTTACTACGAGACTATCCTAAAAGATGAAAATATAAGTGAAGAGCGAAGTATATTCTCCTATGCTACAAAAAAAAGAGTGATCCCGGTTTCCCCCAATTCTTTTTTTGCTTATTTACAGGTTATAGTATTGGGACTTAAAGGATTACAGATCGAAAAATCAGCCCAGACTATCTTCCAATCCCTATCTCGACTGCAGGGTGACTTAACCCGGTTCAAGGATGACTTCAACTTAATCGGGACCCACCTTGGAAACGCCAGAACAAAATATGATAATGCAGAAAAACGTCTGGAGAAATTTACCGGCAAACTCGATCAGATCGGAGGAGAAGAAGCAAAAAAACTGCCTGACTAACCTGTTATCTTTTCCAGCTCCTGATGCATATCCGGGGTGGCAATAACGATGAGAACATCATCCGCCAAGATTTCTGCTTCTCTGGCCGGATTGTATTCAAAGTCTCCGGTCGCAGCCCTTTTGATCGCTACAATCAAAGCACCAGTCATTTCTTTGACCTTGGATTCACAGATCTTTTTTCCTACCAGATGTGAGCCTTGCTTGACCACCACTTCATCGAACCTTAATATCTGGTCCCGGTCACGCAGCATCATCTCAAGAAAAGAAACAACAGAAGGCCGTATCATCTCCGATACCATTCGCATTCCGCCGATATATGCGGGTGAAATAACTGAATCAGACCCGGCTTTATGCATCTTTTTGTGGCATTTTATCTCTATTCCTTTGGTTACGATGCGGATATCAGGATTAAGGCTGCGGGCAGTAATAGATACAAAAAGATTGGCTTCGTCTGTGGGCAGAGAAAGAAGGATTCCCCGGGCCTTTTTTATTCCCGCAGAGACCAGCACTTCATCTTCAGATGAATCACCTTGAATAATGAGCACTTCCCCCAGAGATATAAGTTTTTCAATTCTCTCTTCTGAAGGCTCTACCACTACAAATTGCTTTTTAGTAAGCAAAAGCTCCTGGATGACTGTGAGGGCCGTTTCACCAGAACCACAAACAATAAAATGATCTTTTAACCTGGAGACTTTCTTATTCATTTTCTTTCTCCCGAGGATATCCTTTAGTTCCCCTTCCACAATAAAAGAAGTAATGGAAGAGACTGCAAAAGCAATAGTTCCAAGACAAAAAATAATAAAAATAACAACAAACATTCGGGCCGCAGGATTAGCACTGAGGTCGATCGTCTCTGAATATCCAACTGTAGACAATGTAATGACCGTCATATAAAGGCTGTCAAGCAGAGACCACTCATCCCCCCCGATAACTTTGAATCCAAAAACTCCGATAAAAAACACAACAAAAAAAACCAATAAAGAAATATATAAGCGCTTTTTCCCATCCATGGACTATCCTACGTTATTTATTATTTGGATATCTCAACTTTTTAAAAAGCATAATGAAGGTTGTTCCTCCTTCATTTTTTACTTCCATTTCCCCCTGAAGCTGCTGGGTCAGCATATCGACCAATTGAAGTCCGAATGACTCGGTATTCTTAAAGTCCAGGTCCTTATGCAAACCAACCCCCGTATCCTTCACGATCAATCTTATTCTGTCTCCCTCATAAGGCGACATTTCTATACTTAACTCGCCTTTTCTCCCTTTGGGGAATGCATGTTTTAATGAATTTGACACAAGCTCACTTACCAGCAGGCCGCATGGAACAGCAGCATTGATATCAAAAAACACATCCTTTACATCAATTTTTAGACGGATCATACCTGGATTAACTCCGTACATTTGGAATAAACTACGGGTCAGGCTTTTTAGGTATTGACTAAAATCAATTCTGGAGAGATTTTCGCTCCGGTATAATTTTTCATGCACCAAAGCCATAGACTTGACCCGGCGGCGGCTTTCCTGGAAGATTTCCAATAACTCCTTATCTTTAATATACCCGGATTGAAGGTTAAGCAGGCTGGAGATAATCTGCAGGTTGTTTTTGACCCGGTGATGGATCTCACGTAAAAGCACTTCTTTTTCATGGAGGGAGGACTTGATCCTATCCTCGTCTTTTTTGCGCTGGGTTATATCCCAGATATAGGAACGGCTTCCGAAGACCTTCCCATTTTCCTTTAGGGCAACCGCATCGACCTCACAGTAAACCGAAGATCCATCCTTTCTTAGTCCCTTAAACTCATATCTTTTTAAAGTCCTTTTGCCTTCCATTCTGCGCTGATGAAAATTCCTGACCCGCTCCATATCATCAGGATGGACAATAGAAGCAATCCTTAGATCCTGCAAATCTTTCTGGGTATATCCGAAAATCTCTGTAAAAGTCTTGTTAATATATAGAATCCGGCCCTCTATATCATCTTTAAGGATGGCAATATCCGCTTTTTCAACCAGGTCTTTATACAGTTTTTCTGAATTACGGAGGTTCTCTTCCATCATCCGTCGTTCGGTTATATCCCGGAGATGGGCTACTGTCTTCATTCTTTTTTTTGAATCCCTTATTACAGTAGAACTAATCTCAACCCGCCTTTTTTGTCCATCTTTCCGGACAAGATTAAACTCATATGTTGAGGGGATTATTTTTCCTTCCTGCCGTTGGCGGTAGCGTCTGGCCACAAGTCTTTTGCTCTCCCCATCAAGAAATGTCCGGAAATCTTTTCCTATCAGATCCTTTTGAGTGTAACCAAAGGTTCTGGTAAACTGGTCATTTATATAAACAAACAGGTATTGATCGTCAACAATAAAAATGCCATTCTGAGAATTTTCCACTACTGACCGGAATAATTCCTCATTTTCCTTTAAAGCCTCCTCAGTTTGCTGATGGATTATTTCCAGAGCCACCTGCTCAGAAATAAATGTTAAGACATCCTTTTCTTTTTCGCTGTAGCGCAGACCTTCAGTATAGCTCTGGACTACAAGTACCCCCATGATTTTCCCTTTATATTTAAGCGGCACACCCAGCCAGTCAACAGAAGGGGGACCTACAGATACGACTTCCCCCTGTTTCTCAAGTTCAGCAAATACCTCAGGAGATGCCAGCAGCGGTTTTCCCGTCCGCAAAACATACTCGGTCAGCCCTTTCCCAAATTTCTCAGGGGCCGGCGGTTCCTCAAATTCATCTACAAAATAGGGAAAACTTAACATTTCTTTCTTTTTATCATAGAGAGCTATGTAAAAATTATCTTTGGCAGGCATAAGCTCAGTTATGACTTTATGGATAGAGCGGAATAGCTCCTGCAGATTTTCTGCGGAATTAGCAGCTTCTGAGATTTTATAAACCGCATTCTGTATTTTTTCTCCAATTTTTCTTTCGGATATATCCTGCACAAAAGCACAGATATACTCTTTGCCTTTATGGGTTATATGATTTACTTTCAGTTCTACCGGGAAGACTTTTCCCTTTTTAGTACGATGAAGAGATTCCACCATTAGAATCCCTTCTTCTTTAAGATTTGTCCAACGGGCCCTCCACTCTTTTCTTTTATAATTTTCATCTATATCATAAACTTCCATGTTTAAAAGTTCTGCTTGGGAATAACCTAAAGATTCGCAGGCTTTTTCATTGGCATAGACAAATTTTCCCTTTTTATCGATCCAGAGTATAGCCTCAGGGGCTTTATCCATAGCAAAATGGAATAACTGTAATTCTGATTTATCTTTCATGAGCTATTCACCCTCATTCTCATCATCTATCTCAGCAATTTCAACATTCAATCTCTCCACCATATCTCTTAGCTGTTCAATAATTTCCTCAACCTCCTCCATGGGAAATATTTCCCAATCATCAAGCGCACACGATTCTTTTCCTTTTTCCAGAATACTTATGGCATCTACAAGATTTCCCAGGAGGCGTCCACATGCTTCATCCCTATCAGTCATTGTTAATCCTCCATCTTGTAGTTAAAATCCTCTGGCAAACATACCCCAAAATTTATCGCCAAGTTCCCAGTATTTATGCAT
>JAUWTR010000234.1 GCA_030614645.1 Candidatus Aminicenantota bacterium | reverse complement strand
TTTCTTTTTTTAAAGAAAACGCTAAGTTTCGCAAGGGAGGCATTGTTCTGAGCGGCTATGATGCCTCCGGACTGCTGGCAGTGGCGAATTATTTTTCAGGCAGATATCCGAACATCTGGAAGCCTGAAGGGAAAACCTATGCAGATTTGGTCAGCCGGTTTTTTAAGTTTTTTAAGCAGCAAAGTGTAAAGATTGACGAATTATTGCCCTCCAGAATAGTTTTAGATTCAAGGCGGGCGGGCCCTGTGAGCTTGAGAGTGGATATTAGAGTTCCGGATAAAAAAGTCTTTGATGCGGCCTTAAAAACATTGGAAAGTAATAAAGAAAAAGCTGATGAGAAAGAAGATGATGATAAAAAAGAAAACGGAGGTGATAAATTAGAGCTTAAAGACCTTGAATTTGAAGGCCTTTACCGCCTGGAAGTAAATCTTATGGGGCCGGACTCAAACCGGTGTATCGACCTGCTGCCGCAAAAACCTTGGATTTTTAAACCAGCAAGCTCCCGGCCCTCCTCAGAGTATCCTGATTTTACACTTTCAGAATTATATACGATCAAAGGAATATTTACAGACACAAATAAGGATTATGTGCCTGACAACGTAGTGTCTTATGTTTCTTTAAAAGGCACAGATTCCCCTGATGGAATAGTAAATATCGCTGCTCGGACAGGACTTGAGACCGCTGGTATGCGGCTGCCATTTGTTCAGGTTGGAGGGGAAGAATTCCAGCCGGAAAAAGCCGGATTTCCTGTAATATTTGGAAGCGGGCATTTATGGATAGAAAGACTTATGCGGGATAAAAAATTGCAAGGTATTTCCGGCAGTCCAGGATTTGGATATATCCAATTTGTCCCTGAGGGGATAAACAAGAAAAACGCGCTTGTGATCAGCGGAAAAGGTGCTGCCGGACTTGAGGCTGTCTCTGATTATGTGTCAAAGCGGCTGCCTTATTTGTGGGAATATGGCAAAGGTAATTATCGCCTCTTTGATATTGAAAATGACATAAGAAGATTCTTTCAGATAAAAGAGGCTTCAGCCCAAAGTGTGGTTGCTTTAAGAAAACTTAAAACCTGGCTCAGGCGGATCAAGGATAAGGATATTGAAGCAGTAGATGTGGGATTATCTTTAAAAGAGGTGCCTGAGGGTCTGGAAGGATTTGCAGGTGAAATTATTTTAAGCGAATTTCCTCAGGCAGAAACTGCAGTCAAAGCTTATAGGACCGGATTCGGAGCGAACCGGATGATCTTTGAGGAGCAGTTGGAGATTCCCTGGGAGGTTGACGAGTTCTGGCAGCTTTTTCAAAAGGAAGCTATGCCTAAAATATCTGCTGCAGCTGCTGGAAAAATAATTGTGCGGGTGAGTGAATCCCCTGAAGTGCGGGCTAAGCTTAAGGCACAGATCAAAGAAGCGCTTCAGGATAAAGGCGTAAAAACCGGGGCAGTTGAGGTTGTGGTCCTATGTGCGTATAAACAGGGATTCAGCTGGCTTAATGATGAGATACTTCCGAAAATAAGGAATAAAAAAGTCGGAGCTGTTAATATTAAATATCACTCCTTAAAGGATTCTGAGGAAATTCGCTGGCAAACGGTCAATGCCAATACCAGATGGCTTCAGGAGATTTTTCCCATTGATACTGTTTTTGCCCGGGAGCTTGCCATCCCAGCTTCTGTTGTGACATTCAGCGGAACCCGGGAAAACGATCCCATTTATTCGGTAAAAGTTACGGATAAAAAAGGCAGGCTGGCTCTGGAAGAATCCTTTAACCCGAAATATGTAGTCCGCCCTTTCTTTGACCTTTTCCCGGAATATGAGTCAGTGAGAGTTACTACAGGTTGGGTATCTGTTGAAATAAAAGGAGAGAAACTTCTGGATAAGCGTATAAAAACAGACCCGGAGAGATTCTGGGACCATCTGCAGACTGAGATTTTCCGGAAGATGATCGATTATGTTATGGATATCCAGGATGGTAAACCTTTGGCAGGCAATGCTCCTTATTTTGATAAGTTTCTGATAGATTTGACGCTGAGCGAGCCGAATTACAGGCTTGGGATAGATGAAGAAGTGATCTCTTCGACTGAAGCTTTGCATGAAGACATTTTGTTTCATACCCTGGCATTTTTTAATCGCATTGGCGGCAGATATGATGCCGGTTCCCTCCGGTATCCCGGGCGTATACTCCCTTTTATTCAGCCGCCGGAAGATGGTAAGCCGGGAAAAGCAAAAATTGTGTTAACAGGAAAGGAAAAAGGTTTCCCAGAGTTAATTATGACTTACAAAGAAAGGGGGCAGGAACCGGTCAAACAACGATATCCTCTACTTACCCTTGATGTCAAACCGCCCAAGCTGAGGGGGATAGAAGTGAGATCCGGTGAAGACAGTGTTTCAAGGCTTCTTTTTGAGCTTGAGGCTACAGATAAGGCTGACCGGTTTGATGAGTTTAAGCTGCGGGGTACTGAAGCTGCCATTGACAGCAGTTTTATTTCCGCAGAGAAACTTAATGATATGATAAATATATTGGGAAAGCTTCAAAACAAAGGTATATTCGAAGAAACTCTAAGTTACGATCGGGTGGGAGAAATATTTTTTCATATTATTGTTGAGGATGATGATGAATTTTCAGACATTGTGTCTTTGAAACAGAGTTTAAAACCGCTTAATACCCAAAATCCGGTTCCAGCGGCTAAAGATTTTAAATATGAGGGGCAGCCTATAATCCAGTGGGATACTCCTATGAATCCTGCAGAGGCTGCTGCAAATCTTGCCAGATTGAACACTTTTGCGGAAGTAAATTCCTATTATATGGCGACTTCATTTTTAGGTAATGATGTGTTTGCGGCTGACCTTTATTTGCCGGTAAAGGCGAAGTTTATCTCTCAGGCTAAGCACAATGCCCTGAAACCTACTTTGTTGTTGTATGGACGGGTACATGGGAATGAAGTGTCAAGTACAAGCCATCTCCTCCGGTTGGCTGAGTTGTGTGCTACAGAGCCTGCTTATCGTGATTATCTAAAAAATGTAAATCTTGTTATTTACCCGGTTGTAAATCCTGATGGGGCCCAGCTGGCCTATGAGATGCAGAAAGTCAATCCTGATTTTATGCTTCATGCCGGCCGCTACGGGGCATTGGGAACAGATGTAAGATCAAGAGGAGAGAATCAGGACAATCCCTATCCTGAGGCTGGACAGGTGTACAGGCTACAGGAGGCCTGGCTGCCGGATATAGTTATTGACATGCATGGAGTCCCGTCGCACGAATGGGTGCAGTATTTTGCCGGATACAGCGCCTGGGTAAACAGCCGGAAAGGCGGAGCGAGGAGCTACTGGCTGCCGAGGGGCTGGTATATCCCGGGATTCAGCTGGATAGAAGATGAAAAACATTCTGACCTGATGAAAGCGCAAAAGGCGATAACCGATGCTGTGGTTAATGCGGTGACCTCTCAGCCTGAGGTGGAGGCCATGAACCGCAGGATTTATGAGCGCTATATCAAATATGGAAAACAGGATAAGGAAACATACCGGGAATATTTCTACAAAGGCATTCAGTTTGAAGCAAGGATGAAAGGAAGGAAGATCAAAAAATCAGATACCGGGATAACAGGCCCTAATGTGACCTACTATTCTATAGTAACTGAGGCAGCGGATGAGACTGCGCGCGGGGACTGGCTGAAAATGGTATGTAAAGCTGGGCTTGCTCATAGTACAGCTTTGCTTCGTTATCTAAATGACGGAATAAATAAGATAACTCATGAATACAAAGATCATGATGATTATATTATCCGCAGAGTCTTCCGGAAAAAACCGATCCTTCCTAAAAAGTCGAAGTAAGGAGACGTCTATTTGGAATTTTTAGAAAACATGATAAATGCAGTAACCGGGGTGCTGTGGGGTCCGCCCCTGCTGATTATCCTGATAGGGGGAGGACTCTATTTAACCATTAAGCTCAGGTTTCTTCAGATCCGTAAATTCGGTTATATATGGTATCAGACTTTCGTGTCTATTTTTAAAAATCGGAAAATACAAGAGTATAGTGTAGGGACTATCTCTCGTTTACAGGCCGTAACAGCC
>JAUWTR010000316.1 GCA_030614645.1 Candidatus Aminicenantota bacterium | reverse complement strand
CAGTTAACCGCATAAATTTCAACATACGACGCGGTGAAATATTGGGGTTTTTAGGGCCGAACGGCGCCGGAAAAACCACCACCATTAAAATGATAACCGGCCTGCTGCGCATCACCTCAGGCAATGTTTTTGTCAAAGGCCTGAATGTTAAAAAACACATTAAACAGATCAAGACCTTTACCGGTTATATGTCACAGAAGTTTTCCCTTTACCCGCTTTTGACCTCATTGGAAAATATTGAATTCTTCGGAGGGATTTCCGGGCTGTCGCGAAAGCAAATAAAAAAGCTCCAGCAGCAAATTACAGACACAATACCTATGGAGATACTTAAACAAAAGATCATGGATATCCCCCCGGGAATAAAACAGCAGGTAGCACTTTTTACCTGCCTTATGCCTGATCCTGATATTATATTTTTAGACGAACCCACATCAGGAGTAGATCCGAAAAACCGCCGGGATTTCTGGATGCAGATCTATAAACTTAGAAAAGCCGGAAAAACTATACTTGTGACCACTCACAATCTTGATGAGGCTGAGTATGCAGACCGGATAATAATCATCCATAATGGAAACATCATCCGCCAGGGAGAACCATCCTCTCTCTTGAAAAATGAAAATATGGACTCTATGGAAGACCTGTTTAAAAAGGCAGTAACTGACGATGAAACGAATTAAAGCCATTATTATCAAGGAATTTTTTCATATCCTCAGGGACCCAAAGAGCCTTACTATAGTATTTGCTATGCCTGTTATAATGATCTTTATATACGGATATGCAATTTCCTTTGACATAAACCGGGTCAATACTGCCATTCTCGATTATTCACACAGTGAATTGTCAAAACAGCTGGTTAAAAAGTTTTTTAACAATAAATACTATTTTCTCAATCCCTTACCTTTAAACAGCGAGAAGACCGGAGCCATAGAACAGGCGGAGGAAATGCTGAAGTCCGGAAGCATTAAACAATATATTATTATCCCCCAGGATTTTTCCGGAGGGTTCAAGGAAAATTCAGGCTCCAAGATAGGAGTCATAATCGACGGCAGCGACTCCAACATTGCCAACATCGTCCATCAATACAATGAAAGAATCCTTTTTGATTTTATCTCAGAAAGGCAGGACTTAAAAGACATCCTTAAGATCAATACCAAGATCTATTTTAACCCGGAAAATAAAAGTTCCTATTTTATCGTCCCTGGCTTAGTGGCTGTAATAATGATGATGATCTCCGCCATGTTGACTTCTCTTAGTGTTTCCCGGGAAAAAGAAACCGGCTCGATCGAGCTGCTTTTTATATCGCCTTTAAAATCCCGGGAGATAATCCTGGGAAAGACAATTCCTTATATATTTGTAGCTCTTATTGACGGCATCATCATCATGCTGTTTGCCAGATTCTGGTTCGGAGTCCCGCTTAAGGGCAACATGCTGATCCTCTTATTATTCGCTCTCCTTTATATAATCTCCGGACTGTCTTTGGGAATCACAATATCCACTGTTGCCGTCTCTCAAAAAGTCGCTATGCTAGCCACTCTGCTGGTGACATTGCTGCCATCTATATTACTTTCCGGCTTTATATTCCCTCTCGACTCCCTCTCTCCGATATTACGGGCATTTTCATATATTGTGCCGGCGACTTATTTTCTAGAGATCATCAGGGGGCTGGTATTAAAAGGAGCAGCTCTTGAGCATTTTATCCGGGAAGGGCTGATCCTTCTCGGATTCAGTGTGCTGCTTATAAACATCGCATCAGTAAAATTCAATAAATTGAGGAAAGCCAGCAGATGAGAATATTCTATCTCCTTAAAAAAGAACTGATCGAGATATTCAGACAAAAAGAGATGCTAGTCATAATGTTCATTGCCCCCATTCTCCAGACTATTATCCTGGGGTATGTGATTACAACTGACGTTAATAATATTCCGGTAGAAGTCATCAACCTTTCAAAAAATAAAGCCGCATACAGAATAGTAAACCGGATCAACAGATCCGATCTATTTGATGTAAAAAAAAATACAAATCAGCCCGGAGATCATATAAAAACTTTTAAACAAGGCAAGGCTAAATCAATCATTATCCTGCGAGACAATTACGATAAAAAACGAAAACCTCTCGCCTACCCTGAGATCCAGATCCTAATGGATGGCATAGACTCCAATACTTCAGTCATTGCAGCAGGGTATTTTAACGGGATTGCCAGACAATATATTCTTGAAGACATGCGTAAAAAAGGATTTGAGCTTCCTGTGGAAAGCCAAACCCTGATCCGGTTCAACCCGAATTTAAAAAGCATAAACTATATGGGCCCGGGAATCGTGGCTCTGCTTTTAACAATAATATCCATGTTTTTAACTTCCATCACCCTGGTCCGCGAAAAAGAACAGCAGACAATGGATACACTTTTGATATCACGGCTTACTCCTGTGGAAATCTACCTGGGAAAATCCCTCCCCATGGCCCTGCTCGGCTTGATAGAGATGGGAATAGGCATTGTGGTAGTGATACTTGTTTTTGGGATCCCCCTGCGCGGCAGTCTGCTTTATCTTTTTCTGGCCGCAATAATCTTTCTTTTTGCCATACTTTCCTATGCCCTCCTGATATCCACTTTATGTTCAAGTCAACAGCAGGCGCTTTTTTTCTCCTGGTTTTCTATGGTGACTTTTCTCCTGCTTGCAGGGCTTTTTACTCCAGTAGAAAACATCCCCAAAGGCCTTCATTGGCTAGCTGATATCAATCCGCTGCAGTACTTAATAAAGATCATCCGGGAGATATTCCTCAAAGGAAACGGGATAGAATATTTTTACAAAGACCTGCTGATATTAGGCGCCATTACAGTAACTGTACTTTCTCTCTCTCTCCTAAATTTCAAGCGCCTGATTTCGAAATGAGCAGTAATCGGAAGTTTATCTTGCAATCTACCCAAAGAAAAATAAAATAAAGGTATAAATGCGCAAAAATATCTTTTTGCACAAGGAGGTTCAAAATCAACAAACAAAACAAAAAGGCCAGATTTATCTTAAGAACATTTTTCACAGCGGCAATTCTGATATATTTTGCATTTAAAGCTTTCGGCTCTGCTGCGGAAATAAAACATGAATTTTACAAATCGATAAAATACAGCCACATCGGCCCGGTTGGCAACCGGGTCATTGCAGTTGTCGGAGT
>JAUWTR010000278.1 GCA_030614645.1 Candidatus Aminicenantota bacterium | reverse complement strand
GTAAAGATGACCGAGCATAGTATATGATATGGATAGATCCCTTGCGTACTCAGCAGAATCCGGCGCTCTGCTTCTTAGTTTCTCGCTAATATTTAAAGAATATTCACAGTGTTTCAATGCCTTTTGCAGCTCTCCCAGCTTAATGTAAAGATCACCGAGTCTTCTATATGAATTAGATAGATCACTTGCGAAAATAACAGAATCAGGTACTTTGCTTGTTAACTCCTTACTAATATTTAAAGAAATTTCATAGTGTTGCAATGCCTTTTGCGGCTCTCCCAGCTCAAGATAAAGATCGCCGAGATGTGTATATAAAACAGATATATCATGCGTGTATACAACAGAATCCGGCGCTCTGCTTCTTAGTTTCTCGCTAATATTTAAAGAAATTTCATAGTGTTGCAGTGCCTTTTGCGGTTCTCCCAGCTGAAGGAAAAGCTCCCCGAGCTTAATATGTGAATTAGATAGATCCCTTGCGTTCTCAGCAGAATCCGGCGCTTTGCTTGTTAGCTCCTCAAGCGACTTTGCGGTTTTTTGGATGAGATATATTCGCGGTTTTACCTGGGCGTAGTCTGCAAGTTCTTCTAGCAAATCAAAGTTATAACGTGAACAAATCCTCCGAATTATTCTGTCATCAGATAATTTCTGCGAAATAAGTGATAGTACCCATTCCAGACCGGGATTTTGCCCTTTATCTATATCCTGTAATATAACTTCTACAAGGACTTTTGTGGCTCCTGTTTTTTCTCCTGCAGAAAGATTTGGGCTGCCAAAGAATTCTGCAGCACGGAGTTTTTCATCTCCCTTAAATAAATAATACATAAATTCAGTCTGTCTTATCGGATCTTCGGGCGGCAATTTATCCAGATGGTCAGCCATTAATTTTTGAAGTTGTTTACAGAAATTCTGGTCAGAAAGCCTTCCTTTTTCCAGACATATCCGTACCTGGGCATGGTTAAAATCCCATAAGCTCAATTCACCTTTCTGAACCATGTGGGCACGGAAGTAGCGCCGGAATGCTGCAAAATGCAGGGGCTCCCAGGGCTGCTCTGTAAATTTAGGTACAAGAATACGCAGATCTTCTTCCCTTAAACCAAATCTGCTTATGCCGAGAAAACAGATCACACTGTTTAACCATTCTTCCTTGAACCGCTTTCCCGCTCTTTTAAAAAGGTACTCATAGAGGTCTTCAACCAGTAAAGGCATGTTTTCTACAACATCAAGTATCATAGAATGAAGTTGTTCCGCAGGACTGCCCTTAAACTCTTTTGCCCTGATAAAATCTTCCTCATCTAAGAGCATCAGTTCCTCTACTGCTATTCTCAGCCACAGGGGATTACTCGCAGAGAGTTCTCCTGCAGAAGTTTTTTTCCGGACTAGAGCACTAACTATATCGTTGTGGATCGTTTTATGATAGTGACGGCAGATAGCGTGGGCGATCTTTCTTGCATCATCTTCTTTAAGCAGGCCCGGAGTGATGTCCTTAATACCCTCTTTTTTTCCCAGGCTCTCTGTTTCTTCACCAGGAATAGCAGTAAAGATGATCCTTGCATTTTTTGGCCAGAGCTCGGGCAGCCAGGTCATATGCCTGACTGCGGGAACTCTTTCCATCTGATTTAACGCGTCAATAATACAGACAACACGTTTCTTCTGCGATGCCTGTGACAAAAGTTCTGCAAAGAGTTTCTGTTTTTCTTTTAAGGTTTGTAGATTTTTTGAAGGATCAGAGTCTTTCAGGTTCAGAAAAACTGCAAGCTCCTTGATCCATCGCCTTATCAGGGCATCAAGATTGGTTGACCGCACGCTGATCCCTGCAGCATGAGTAAGAAGAAGGAAGTTTTCCTTTTGCAGTTCCTTCACAAGGGCGGCAAAAATTGCGCTCTTTCCTGTCCCCGGCCCTGCAGATAGACAGACTCCCCATGAGTCTGATCCGGGGCCTGACAGAGCGATCTTCTTTAAATCAGCGATGACTTTATCCCTTCCTATGAATACTCTGGAGCGTTCTTCGATAAAATCTTCTAAAGTTCTTTTTTCCTGTTCCTGCCAAGTGGGAGAAGATATAGAGGTCATCGAGCGGCTCTTTAGGTCTATCTCTTTCCACAAGTCTTCTAACACCTGTTTGCCCCATGCCTCAAGACCTGTCACCCTGTTTTTCTGTTTGTCCCAATTTGTTTTGTAGCTTCTGACTCTTTCCAGGCCGAGTTTCTTGTATTTATTTGTTATCCATTCTTTAAGTGATTCCAACTGCTTGACCGCGTCTGATGCCCAGGGTTCGGTATTGTATCTATCAGAATAACCGGCGGCTATCTCCGGCGGCATTTCATCATATGGTAAGGGTTCCCTGAAGTAAAAGTAGCTTCGGTTCTGCTGATCCTTGCTAGCAAGGACACCGAATTCGATCTCCAGTGAAGTGACACTTTTTCCTTTGATTGGGGTTTTAAATCCTTTTTCATCCACAGCAGCCTGCATCCTGTTTTCAGGAGGTATCCAGCCGTACCGGTCTCCCAATATAGCGATCATATAGGGTTTACAACGTTCAATTTCATCAAGGCAGACCTTCAGTACTAATAGCTCCTTTGTCTCCTGTTGGGCAATAGTAAGAGTATCCACGCCCCAGCGAAGGTCAACAGGTTCCAGATGATAGCGCCTTTCCCGCATCCGGTCGGATAGTTCCGGGAAAACAATATCCCGAAGATAATCCCGCTCTGCCATCATGTCTGTAAAAGTACTTGAAATGAAAACCGGTTGAGTATACCAGAGAGTTGAAGCTGTCATTTTGTTGACAATTTTAATCTCTTTTTTATCATATTTCCACTTGTATTTTAATTAGGGACAGATACCCTATTTACTATTTTTCCTAATAACTTGCTGGGCATATTTGATTAAGTGATAACACTTCTCTGAGAAAGCACCCAAAATTGCAGGACAGAAAGAAGACAACATAGGAAAATCCTTTTTTCCTGAAGTAATATCTTAGAGAGAAGATGATCATATGTCAATGGTAAGAAGGGTTAAAGAATAAATATTTTACTCTTAAGAGTAAAATCTCTGGATTTTTTTAAAATATATTAGAAATGTTGGCAAGGGTTTGAAAAAAGAAGGAGAAAGAGGAATTTTAAAGAAAAATGAGTGAGACTTTTCCTTTGTTTTTGCAAATCAATCAGGAATTGTTTTATAAATGTTTTAATTTAAATGACGAGAAGCTACCAATTTGGAGATCAACCTCATAAATTTTATATATCAAATGTCTCCATAATTTTCGGAGTCATGATGCAGATTCAATCGGTTAATGATGGTCCGGTCACCTTTATCATTGAAAATAAGTATGATTCTTTTCTTTGAATAACAGGTCGCCTCGATTTTTATCTGTTTATTGATTTTCCGGGATTAACCTTAATATTTTCAGGTTTTCACTGAAGTCTTCCATTTTGCGGTATTTCAAGTTTATAAATAAATCGATCTGATCGTCGTAGTTGGGGCTCAGGAAATGACCGCTCTGCCCGGAGGCATTGATAAAAAGTG
>JAUWTR010000375.1 GCA_030614645.1 Candidatus Aminicenantota bacterium | reverse complement strand
CTATGTCAGGGGGTTGTAAGTCAACCAATAAACCCCATTCAAATCTTGAACTAAACCGCTCTTCAAGTTTTGGAATTTCTTTTGGAGGGCAATCACTAGAGATAACGATTTGTTTCTGATGGTCATAAAGGTGATTAAAGGTATGAAAGAACTCTTCTTTAGTCCGTTCTCTTCCTGCAAGATAATGGATATCATCCATAAGGAGAACATCAACACTTCTGTATTTATGACGAAAGTCCAGAATCCTCCCGTATTGGAGATGGTTTATAAGATCGTTCATAAATTTTTCTATTGTGATGAAAAGGATTTTAAGCCTGCGATTACTTGTAAGATTATCATGCCCAATAGCATTCATCAGGTGGGTTTTTCCCAAACCTGCTCCTCCATAAATGTAAAGGGGGTTATAAGATTTAGCAGGATTCTTTACTACTGCCAAAGCTGCAGCATGAGCGAACTGATTGCATGAGCCAACAATAAAATTCTTAAAAGTATAATTTGGATTTAGGTTTGGATTTAATAAGGGACCCTTTTTGGATTTCCTCTCCTGAGGCGAGTTCCGAATAAAAGAAGAAGAAGAGTCATCACATATATACTTTATATTATAAGCTTTACTGTAGATATCCATGGAGCAGGTATTGATTAATCTTGAATAATGAAAAGAAAGCCAATCCTTAAAATAAGAATTAGGGACTTTAACATAGATAGAACCTTTTTCTTGGCCGATATAGACGGTTGGGTCGAACCAGGTTTCAAAGCTATTCTTATCAATTTTCTTTTTTACAGCCTGTTTGATATGGAGCCAGGGGTTTTCTTTTTCTGTCATTATTTATCTCAGAATATCATTTTTCCACAGATATATCCACAATTGTGGAAAAGTTTTCCTATTTGCTGCTGATTTGGGATCACAAGAGCTTTGCTATATTATCACTCAAATTTTTTGAATTCAAGGATATTTTTAAATTATTTTATTTTATTTTTATCTCTCGAGAAGACTTAAGATTAAACAAGGAAGTGTTTTGTGTTATGATTTACATGAAAAGAAAATGAGGCGCAAATGAAAAAATTTAAACTTACCGGTGGATTTATCCTTTCTTTATGCATTTTATTGTTTACTAGTTTAATCTTCTCTGAAACTAATAAACAAATAGACCAGGAATTTTTAAAAAAATTTACTTACCGCAACCTCGGACCATTTCGCAGCGGAGCCTGGATAAGTGACTTTGCTGTCCCTGAGTATCCAGAAAAAGCCCATCTTTATACTTTTTATGTCGCCACTAGAAATGGCGGCCTTTGGAAAACCACCAACAACGGCACCACTTTTAAGCCGATATTTGATGACCAGGATATTATATCAATAGGTGATGTTGCCTTGGCTCCATCAAGGCCTGACGTCGTCTGGGTTGGAACCGGAGAGGCAGCTAATACCCGCAGTTCATATTGGGGAGACGGAGTGTATAAATCGACGGATGCCGGCAGGACCTGGCAGAACATGGGGTTAAAAGATTCGCATCATATCGGCCGGATCACTATTCATCCCGAAAATCATGACATTGTATATGTAGCAGCTATGGGGCACCTTTTTTCAACAAATAAGATGCGGGGTGTATTTAAAACTGAAGACGGAGGAAAGTCCTGGAGTAAAGTGCTGTATATAAATGATAAAGTTGGAGTAATAGATATAGCCATAAACCGGGACGACCCTGATATACTGTATGCTGCTGCTTATGAAAAACAGAGGCTTCCCTGGCACTTTGAAGCAGGGGGGGCAGGGAGCGCTATATATAAGACCACTAATGCCGGAAAGACCTGGACAAAATTGAGCAGCGGCCTTCCCTCCGGCAAGATCGGGCGCATTGGAATCGATATCTTTCGCAAGAACTCTGATATTGTCTACGCTGTGGTCGAAAATACCAATATGCGAAAGCCTACAGAAAAGGAAGCGGAACAGGATCGCAGGCGGGGACTCAAGCCCCAGGAGAGGCTTATAGGGGGAGAAGTCTACCGCACAGAAGATGCCGGAAAAACATGGACCAAGATGAATTCGATCAATGATAATGTAGGCGGAAAAGCAGCTTATTCCTTCTGTCAGATCCGGGTCGATCCCAATAATGACCAGAATGTCTATGTAACAAGTATCTGTGTTGCCAACTCCCAGGATGGAGGCCGGACCTGGCATGATGTAGACTGGCCGCCGCAAAAGATGTTTGCCCTCTCATTTGGGGATGTACGCACTCTCTGGATAGACCCGCAAAATTCCGACCGCATGCTTATGGGAAGTGACGGCGGGGTACATATCACCTATGACCGGGGAAAGACCTGCGATTATTACGACAATATTCCTATCGCCCAGTATTATGCCATCGGCGTGGACAGGGAAGATCCTTATAATATTTACGGCGGCCTGCAGTGTCATGAATCATGGAAGATACCGAGCAACAGCTGGTCGGGCAGTATTACGCTGGAAGACTGTGTGACAGTTGGCAGCGGAGACGGCATGTACAATCAAGTCGACCCCACAAACAGCCGCTGGCTCTATAACACATCACAGTTCGGAGGCCACCACAGAGTTGACCAGAAGCTGGGCATCCGGACAAACATTGTCCCGCAAAGAGAAGAAGGCAAGGCTCCATACCGTTTTAACTGGTGCCCACCTCTTCACCTCTCTT
>JAUWTR010000267.1 GCA_030614645.1 Candidatus Aminicenantota bacterium | reverse complement strand
GTTTTGTCTTTCTTTAAGATTCTTGAAATACACAAAACGTTTTCAAAAAAAGTGACGCAGTCTAATCCTGTGAGGTCTACTCTGCATGCTTCCGGTCCTTCTCCTTCAAGAGTTCCTGCGACATACTCTGTTCCTACAAAAAGCAGGCCAATGTTTCCCATGCATTCGCCTATGGGCAGTGACCTCCATTCTTCCCCTTTTGCTTGGTTAATGATTTTATGAAAAGTTTCTCTTGTCCTAGACTCTTTGTTTTGAGCAGTTATCAGCGGTTTTTCCCGGGCGCTATAAAAATTTTCATGTCTTAATAAAAAACTTTTAAACTGTGGGCGCTGAAGATACATTGATGCACCCATTCCCGCAGCTAATGAGAAAAATTCGCGCCGATTCATAGAGTTGAGGATAAACCTTTCATTAGTCAAGACCTACCCCCTTCTAGTACAAGCTTTTTTGCTGAATTTTTTATGATTTCAAAGGCTTCTTCTATCTCAGGCTGATGGGTTCTGAAGCTGAGAATACAAACGCGGATAACGAATTCGCCATCCAGCAACGTACTGGAGAGAAAAAGCTTTTGGCTTTTAACGATTTTTTCGAGTAATTGTCTATTGAACGTATCAATATTACCCTTTTGCGGATGATAGCGAAAGGCGATTACGGAGAGGTCAGGTACGGCCACACACTCAAATCCTGGTTCTTCCAAAAAACGTTGATACATCCATTTAGTCAAATGCAGTTTTTCAGCGAGATTTTCCCGAAATGCCTTGACACCGAATAACTTCAAGGGCAGCCATACACGCAGGCCGCGGTATGAACGTGATAATTCTGGAGAATATTCTGAGGCATTAAATTCTCCTTCAGGTGTCGTGTGATCCTGCAAGTACTCTGCGGTTAGTATATGGGCGCGCCTGAGAAGCTCACCATCTTTTACTAGTAGACTGCCTGAGCCGTAAGGTACAAATAGTCCTTTGTGGGGGTCAAGCACTATGGAATCAGAGCGTTCAAGACCTCTGAGTATCTTTTTCCCTTCCTCACATATATTGAAGAAACCCCCATAGGCAGCGTCAATGTGGTACCACAGTCCGTATTTTGTTGCGATATCCGCTAATTCAGACAAAGGATCAACAGCCCCAGTGTTAGTTGTGCCTGCATTACCGACAAGAAAAAAGGGTTTCATCCCGTTTTTCTTATCTTTTTTAATCGCTTTTTCAAACTCATCGGGAATAGCCCGGAAATTCTTATCTACATCCAGCAAACGAATGTTGCGCTCCGGAATACCTGCTAGAAAGGCGACTTTCATAACACTATGATGGGTCTGATTGGAGGCGTATAAAATTCCACGGCTGATATCATCGCCTAAAAGATGTTTTCTGGCAGCAACCACTCCGCTGAAATTGGCTAAAGAGCCACCGCTTGTTAAAATACCACGCGCTGATTCGGGATAACCCATCCATTGGGCAAACCATTCCAGGACATTAGCTTCAAGCCTTGCTGCGGCTGGCGCTGCAAACCAGGCTCCGGTGAAGCGATTGGTGACTGCTCCCAGGAAATCAGCGATTGCTGAGGGATAAAGGCCTCCTCCAGGGATATATCCCAGGTAAGCTGGATGAGGTGTGTTGATAGAGACAGGAATTACCTTGTTCATGAAAAAATAGAGCAAGGATTCAAAGTCAGTCCCTTTCTCAGGAGAAGGCTCGCGTAGAGATCTGACGATTTCTGCGCTGTTTTCCAGGTTAGAGCGGGGCGCGCTAGGTAAGTTTATGATATGATCGACAACAGCCTTCACTGCAGATTCTCCCATTTGCAGCATAGCTTCTGGAGTGAGTTCAAGATTGGTTGTTTTCATCATAGCCTCCACAATAAATTATTAATATCATAGTCTATCCAAATTTCCAAAATTGTTACGTGTTGGAAAATAGCTATAATAAAGGGGGCAGGCCCCTTTTTCCGAAAGAAAGAGGACAGTTTCTACTCGCGGACGGAACATAAGAAAAAGAGGCCTGTCCCCCTTTTTTTTCAAGAGGAGAATATTATTAAAAGATTCTGAGAGCAACTATTTTTCAGGAAAAAATCTCTGAAATAAATTTTAGGAAATTATTTCTCCATCTAAACCGATTACTGTCTTTTTTATGTTTATTTTAGCTCCAGAAAGCTCTACTGCCTTCTCTACGATGTTGTATAAACCTGCACAACAGGGCACGGTCATGTTAGCTACTGTCAATGAATAGATAGTATTATTTTTTAAAATCTCAGTTATCTTCTCAATATAACCGGTCGTGTCATCCAGCTTCGGGCAGGCAATTATTAATTTTTTCCCTTTTAACAGGTTACTGTGGAAACTTCCCAGGGCAAATGCAGTACAATCGGCCGCAATCAGAAGGTCGCTCTCCTTAAAATAAGGAGCATAAGGTGAAACAAGGTGAAGCTGTATCGGCCACTGGGTTAATTCTGATAGACCCGATTGGGAAATTCCTGCACTCGCAGCTGTATAGTTTGCGCTCGACACTGGATTTCTCTGGATATCCCGAGACATACTCCCTGGACATCCCATTGGGAAACCAGGCGCTCTAGGCTTCTCTTTTTTTCCTTCGCTCATCTCTTCTTTATCTATCCCGTGCACATGTTCTGCTGCTTCTTTCCCACGAGTGTTTACGACATGCTTGTAAGTAGTATCAGAATCATACTCTTCACTTTCTTTCTCTATTATTTTAAGTGCATCTGTAGGACAGACATCCAGACAAGCTCCCATTCCATCACAGTAAATCTCCTTAGCCAAAACAGCCTTGTTTTCTTCATCCAGCACTAGAGCCCCCTCTGCGCAAGCTTCAGTACATAGTCCACACCCATCGCATTTATCTCTATCAATCTCAATGATTTTTCTCTTTATCATATTAATCTCTCCATATGTTTTGAGATTCTCTTTACATATATAGGATAAGCAATAATCAAGAGAAATCCCTTGACTTAAGTCAAAGAATTATTTTTTTAGAGAATTGTGATTTTTTGGGAAAAAAGAAATTCAGGATAATAATTCTAATCGGAGTTTTAAGCAGCCCTTTATATGAATTTTGTTACCTTCTACTTCAATAAGGCCTTCATCCTGTATCTGCTTAAGATTTCTTGATAGTGTTTCGCTGATTGTGCCTAGTATTTTTGCCAATTCTACTTTTTTTGTTTTTAATTCAACCGTACATTGCTGCTCACCTGAACAATTTAAGAGCAAGTATTGTATCAGCCTCTGTCTTACTGTTTGAAGACCAAGAGTTTCTATTCTTCTATTTAATATAATGCATTTTCTGGCCAGTAGATTTAAAAAGAATTTAGCTATTGAAGGTTCCTCGTCTATTTTTTTAAAAATTTTATTCTTATCAAAAAACAAAACCTGTGAATCCTTCACTGCTTGGGCAAAAAATGGAAATACCGAAGATACAAACAATATAGCTTCTCCTAAAAAATCACCAGGTTCAAGACGAACGACCTCGACTTCCCTTCCCTGCTCATCCATTTTAAAAACACGAATTTCTCCAGACTGGACATAGTATAAACCATCAGCCTTTTGTTGAGCACTAAAAAGCAGTTCATTTTTTCGGTATTTTTTGAGCCGGCCTATGTCTTTAAT